>JBKJYB010000288.1:0-5313 GCA_046716045.1 Nitrosospira sp. | reverse complement strand
GACACGAACCCCCATCAACACAGAAGTTCTGGCAGTCGATGGCAAGAACGGACGTTTTACCTTGTACCCGACCGATAATATGTGGAACTTCCTGATGGTGGATCAAGACAGTGGTCGAATCTGGCAGGCACAGTTTTCCATTGATGACGAGAACCGTGGGATTTTCCCGATACTCGGATTTGAAGACACGCGTCTTTTGCCTGAGAAGTTACTGAAGAATCCCAGGTAGGAAGAAAAGGCATAGTCTTATTGCCGTGATGCTGCAACCTGGAAACCCTTATTCCAATTTCAGCTCAAAAGTGAAACGAGGCAATGACGAGTGAACACCGCAGATAGTACGCCCCCCAAGAGGACTTCCTTCGGGGCGAACAGTACGGCCAAGTGCAAGTGAGGATATCAACGAAGTGTCACTGATGAGATGGAGTTGGAATTATCCTAAATCCGGCAGTTGGACGGGTAGAGTGTACGGTTTCTGGGGTGCAGGGCAAGGCGCAATGACGCGGAATGGTCATTCCATTCCAAGAAGTTGCAACGCAGTCATGTGCCGCAAAAATTGTGCAATTCGCCTCGTAGCGAACCCACAAAAAAATGAAGATTGAGTTGCACAAAAAAAATTGAATCATAACGCTAAACTAAAAAATGAGCGGTCAACTGCTGGATTTAGGTTCAATCATCCTCAAGGGACGCAGGCGCTCTTGACGGGTTAAAATGAACCTTTTGCGGTGAAGACTTTTCCATGATCAGCTTCAGTCACGTCTGCAAGCGTTATCCCAACGGTTTCAATGCGCTCAAGAATATCGGGTTTACGCTTGAGGCAGGCGAGATGGCGTTGATTACCGGCCATTCGGGTGCGGGTAAAAGTACGCTGCTGAGGCTTATTGCCGCCATCGAGCGTCCTACTTCCGGCAGTATTATCGTCAATGGTCAGAATATCGGCGCGCTCAAGAGTGGCGCAATCCCGTTTCTGCGGCGTAATCTCGGCCTGGTTTTTCAGGATCAAAAAATCCTGTTTGACCGCACCGTATTCGATAACGTGCTGCTGCCTCTGCAAATCAGCGGGTTTGATTCCAGAGCGGCAACCGGGCGAGTGCGTGCCGCGCTGGACAAGGTAGGATTGCTGGACAGGGAAAAAACGCGGCCCATCACGCTCTCCGGAGGTGAGCAGCAACGCTTGTGCATCGCCCGCGCAATCGTAAACCGGCCTTCCATACTGATCGCCGATGAGCCAACCAGCAACCTTGACGCTGATTATGCGAGAGACATCATGACTATGTTCAAGTCGTTTCATCAAGTAGGGGTGACCGTCCTGATAGCCACCCATGATGTGGAATTGCTGGGCGACACGCCGCTGCGTATTTTTGCGCTCAATCATGGTGAATTGACGGTATGAGCGTGTGGGTTGCTCATCACTGGTACGCTTTTGTCCTGGCGCTTAAACGGCTGGCGGGCGCGCCCATCGGGAACCTGCTCAGTATTATCGTGATCGGGATTGCCTTTAGCCTGCCGGCTGGAATTTACATGCTGCTGGAAAACCTCCAGGCATTCTCTGCGGAGGTTTCAAGCGCACCGCAAATGAGCCTGTTTCTGGAGCTGAACGCGAATAGCGACGAGGTGGCGCAAATTGGAGCACGCCTGAAAGAGCATCCGCGGGTAGCAAGCTTCGAGTTCATTTCCAGGGACAGCGCTCTGGAGCAGCTCAAACAAGGCAATGGATTGGGAGACCTCGTGGACGGTCTTGAACGGAATCCGCTACCCGACGCTTTCGTGATTAATGCCAGGAGCCTCTCGCCCGCGGCGCTGGAAGAACTACGTATGGAGCTGCAGAAATGGCCCCGAATCGAACATGTACAACTGGACTCGGCGTGGGCCAAGCGGCTGGACGCCCTGATCAATCTGGGCCGGCTGGCGGTGCTAATGCTCGCCGCCTTGCTGAGTTTCGCGCTGGTGACCGTGACTTTCAACACCATACGTCTGCAAATTCTTACCAAGCGGGATGAAATAGAGGTATCGAAGTTGATCGGCGCCACCAATGGTTTCATCCGCCGTCCCTTTCTGTACTTCGGTGCAATCCAGGGAATGGCTGGAGGGGTGGCGGCATGGCTCATTATCTCTCTTGGAATCCACCTGATAGATGATGACCTGAGGAATTTGACGCAGCTATATGCGGTCGATTTGTCTCTCCATCATCTTTCCCCGGAGGATAGCCTGAGCCTCTTGTCACTCTCCGCATGCCTAGGCTGGGTGGGGGCCTGGTTGTCGGTGGCAAACCACCTGTGGCAGATAGAACCAAATTAATTCATGAGGTTAAGTATTTCCCTGAGGAACTTTCCAAGCTACTGGCGCTCTTATTGGAAAGGGTTAATTTTTGCAGAATCTAAGGAGAACATATGACTTTCGCTTTAACCATACCTTCAGCTGGTGGCAGCATTGAAAGTTACATTCAGGCTGTCAATCGCTTTCGCATTCTTTCCCAGGAAGAAGAAATTCGTTTGGCACGATCCTTGAGAGATGAAGATGATATCGATGCGGCCCGTCAACTGATTTTGTCGCACTTGCGCGTAGTAGTTGCTATTGCCCGCGGTTACAAAGGTTATGGTCTACCCCAGGCTGATCTGATTCAAGAGGGCAACGTGGGTCTTATGAAAGCGGTCAAACGCTACGATCCTGAACGCGGCGTAAGGCTGGTATCGTTCGCGGTGCACTGGATCAAGGCGGAAATGCATGAATTCATACTGCGCAACTGGCGGCTGGTAAAAATCGCCACGACCAAAGCGCAACGCAAGTTGTTCTTTAACCTGCGCAGCATGAAGCCGGTTCTGGACACCATGAATCCCGAGGAAGTTAATGCCATGGCCAAGCAGTTGGGCGTCAAAGCCGAGGAAGTGGTGGAGATGGAAACCCGTTTCAACGGACGCGACATTTCGCTGGAACCGCTGTCTGAAGACGATGATGAAACATTCAGCCCCATCGCTTATCTCACCGACGGTTCAGAACCGCCGCAATTGCTGGAAGCTGAACAAACCACACGTTTGCGCGGAGAAGGGCTGGAACAGGCACTGGCCAGCCTGGACGCACGTAGCCGACACATCATCGAAGCGCGCTGGCTGCGGGAAAACGATACCGCAACGCTGCATGATCTTGCCGGCGAGTTGGGCGTATCCGCCGAGCGTATTCGTCAGATTGAAGTCAAGGCAATGGAGAAAATGCGGGGGGCGATGGTGGCGGCCGCGTAAGTAGGCGCAAGCTTGCGAAAATTGACATCCACTCGATAAAACTTACCACAATTTTCGTGGTAAGCGGCCAATCTCTCCACGCCAGCCACTGTAGGATTACGCTTGGCTGCTTTCCACCCACTGTTCCGGTGTCAGAGTTTTCATGGACAGGGCATGAATTTCCTGCTTCATTCTGTCGCCAAGTGCGCGGTAGACCAGTTGATGCTGCTGTACCATGTTCTTCCCGCGGAATTCAGCACTGACAATGATGGCGTCGAAATGACGGCCGTCAGCACCTTGCACATGAACCAGTTCGCATGGCATAGAGGTTTCAATGTGATTTTTTATGCTTTCTGGTGTGACCATTTTTTCTTCCTTTATATTAATGATTCTTCAATACATGAGCGATGACGCCGATTCGAATAAAATGAAACCGTGCCGGTTTCTACTTTGGCGATTAGCTCGCAATATGGATTTTCAGAATGCCCTTAATGGCGGATCTTGTAGCCTGCCTTAAGCATCCGCAATGTCAGCCATGATACCGCCAGAAAGCACGTCGCCACAATCCCAAGGCTGATATAGGGTGAAATATCTGACACGCTGAAAAAACCATAGCGGAAACCGTCGATCATGTAGAAAAACGGATTCAAGTGCGACAATCCCTGCCAGAAGGGGGGCAATGAGTGGATCGTGTAGAACACCCCGGATAAAAATGTCAGAGGCAGGATGACAAAATTCTGAAAAGCGGCAAGTTGATCAAATTTTTCCGCCCAGATACCGGCGATTATACCGAGCGCGCCCAGCAGGGCGCTACCCACCAAGGCAAATACGAATACCCATGGAAACGAGCTTAGGGGCACTTCGAAAAACCCGAGTGTCACCAGATAAACCCCCAATCCCACAGCCAGACCGCGCACTACCGATGCCAGTACATAGGCCAAGAATATTTCCTGGTAAGAGAGTGGCGACAACAGGACAAAGACGAGATTGCCTGAGATTTTCGATTGAATCAAGCTGGATGACGAGTTGGCAAAAGCATTCTGCAACACAGCCATCATCACCAGGCCCGGAACCAGAAAAACGGTGTATGCCACGCCGGGATATGCCTGCGCGTGATCTTCCAGCACATGGGAAAAAATCAGCAAGTAGAGCAGCGTGGAAAGCATCGGCGCAAATACGGTCTGTAACCCGACCTTCCAGAAGCGCAGCAGCTCCTTGTGGAGCAGAGTAAAGAATCCGGTCATGGGGATATTGGCTGCGGGTTTTTGGTATGACCCATGATTTTCACGAACACTTCTTCCAGATCAGGTTGCAACACCTGCATTTCCAGGACCTGAGCCTCCGCCATGCGCAACGCCGCCATCACACTTTCGAGCTGAAAATATTCCTTGATCGCGAGAATGTAGCATCCCTCCTCGTGGCTACTCATTAACGGTTGTAGCGACAAAGGCAGTACATCGGGCGACAACCGCAATCGCACCGAGCATCCGGAAATGCTATTGACGAGATTTCTGATGCTGTCGAGCGCGACGATATTACCTTGTTTGAGCATCGCCACACGGCTGCATAAGGCTTCCGCTTCATCAAGGTAATGAGTGGTAAGCACGATGGTGTGACCGTTGCGGTTCAACTGTTTGATGAAACGCCAAAGCGCCTGGCGCAATTCCACATCCACCCCCGCGGTGGGCTCGTCCAGAACAATCACCGGCGGCTTGTGCACCAATGCTTGCGCCACCAGCACGCGCCGCTTCATGCCACCGGACAACGTACGCATGTTGGCGTCGGCCTTGTCGGCGAGATCCAGATGGTGAATTATCTCCTCTATCCAGGAATTGTTATTCTTCAGGCCATAATATCCCGATTGAATCGTAAGCGTTTCTCGAACGGTAAAGAATGGATCAAATACAAGTTCCTGCGGCACCACGCCCAGCATGCGCCGCGCTTCACGGTAATCGGTAACGACATCGTGTCCCATAACTCTGGCGCTGCCACTGCTGGCGAGGGTCAGACCTGCGATGATGTTAATCAGTGTGGTCTTGCCCGCGCCGTTAGGGCCGAGCAACGCAAAAAATTCACCGGTGTCGATTTCAAGATCGACACC
>JBKJYB010000287.1:0-3631 GCA_046716045.1 Nitrosospira sp. | reverse complement strand
CCCGTCCTGGACCCGCTTCAGCAACCGGTCAAGATGAATTTCCCTGGGGCCGATGCCATCCAAAGGTGAGAGCCTGCCCATCAGCACGAAATACATCCCCTTGTAACAATGTGCCTGTTCCATCATCAGCAGATCGGCCGGCATTTCCACCACGCATAGCAATGTGGCATCGCGCCGTTCAGAACGGCACAACTCGCATATGGTTTCTTCAGTAAAGTTGTTGCATTTCTCGCAATGCCTGATATGTTCCAGCGCATAGGCAAGCGAATTGGCAAGTTGCTGTGCGCCGGCATGATCCCGCTGCAACAAATGATAAGCCATGCGTTGCGCCGACCTGGGGCCCACGCCGGGCAGACAACGTAACGATTCGATCAGATCTTCGAGACTGGTTGGTGTTTTCATTGTAAATAAAGCGGGAGGAGGAGCATTGCAACACGAAAATGGCGGCTATTTTTTTACGAAGCGGCACACGCATTCCAATATCCGGTCCATTAGCTCTCATCTTCCGCAAATTAAAACGGTAATTTCATCCCCGGCGGCAGAGCCATTCCCGAAGTCAAACCAGCCATTTTTTCCTGCGTAGTGGATTCCACCCGCCGCACTGCGTCGTTTACCGCGGCGGCGATCAGATCTTCGAGCATATCCTTATCGTCGCCAATCAGGCTGTCGTCGATAGCCACGCGCTTGACGTCATAACGACAAGTCATCACGACCTTGACCATGCCGGCGCCGGATTGGCCTTCGACTTCGATCGAGGCCAATTTCTCCTGCATATTTTTCATGTTCTCCTGCATTTGCTGAGCCTGTTTCATAAAATTGCCCAA
Organism: Nitrosospira sp.; assembly: GCA_046716045.1. GTDB lineage: Bacteria > Pseudomonadota > Gammaproteobacteria > Burkholderiales > Nitrosomonadaceae > Nitrosospira. Next base: position 2,807 of record JBKJYB010000287.1, on the reverse strand, counting down.
GCCACCTTTCATCATTTTTTACCTCCGCTATTGAATGGGTTTGATCGAGGAAACGATCAGTTTTGCGTCGAAATTCTCCACTAGCTCTCGCACAAACGGGTCTGTTTCGATGGCCGCGATAGCCTGCGACTGCTTCTGCTGCTTTTCACGATTTTCCAGCTCCGCGGGACTCATGCCTGTAACGACCCCAACCGAAAACTTGAGCCGGACCGGCTTACCTAAATGCTCCCTCAGGGCGGCTTGCATCCTCTCCTGGTAGGTTTTCTGAAGCAGGTGCTTATGCGTCCCTGGCACGCAAAATTCAATTTCGTTCGGGGAAACGTTTTTGACCTCGCAGTTCTGAGCCAGCTCTTTCGCTATGCCGCTCAACTTTAACTGGTTTGCTACCGCTGCCCAATCGCTGCCGAATAAACTTACGACTGGAGCAGGTCTAGCCGTTGCTGTCTCGGCCGTTTTTGCCTCTTTTGCTGTTTCTGCCGCGTCAGATACTTTTATTGTTTCCGCTGTTTCCGCTGTTTCCGCAATCTTCGAGACCGCGGGCGAAGGCCGCTTTATCTCTTTATCATGCCTTGGCCCTGTAATCTTTGGCATACCCTCCGGTATGAAAGCCAGCAGCCGCATCAGCGTCATGGTAAAACCCGCATACTCATCCGGCGCCTGGGCCAGGTCGGAGCGGCCATGTATGACGATCTGATAAAATAGCTGGATGTCTTCTGGTGTAAACGTTTTCGCCAGCACGAAAATCCGCTCACGCTCCGGGATATCCTCGCCGATGGCCATCGGCACGATTTGTGCCAGAGCAAGACGATGTAGTAATGTCGCCAGATCCTGCAAAGCCGCGTCAAATGACAAACTACGGGTTTCCATTGCATCCGCTACCGCCAGCATCCGCGCGCCATCTTTTTGCGACAGGGCATCCAGCACATCATAGAGATAGCCCTGATCGATAGCACCCAGCATGTCTCGCACCCCGGCTTCCTCAATCCTCCCTTCGCCGAAGGCAATCGCCTGATCCAGGATACTCAAGGCATCGCGCATGCTGCCCTGGGCCGACCGCGCCAGCAATTGCAACGATGTGGCGTCGCAGTTTATCTCTTCCTGCTCAAGCACATGCTTGAGGTGCGCGGCGATCAGCGGTAGCGGGATTTGCTTCAGGTTGAATTGCAGGCAGCGCGATAGAACCGTGACAGGAATTTTCTGAGGATCGGTCGTGGCGAGTATAAACTTGACATGTTCCGGCGGCTCTTCCAGAGTTTTCAGCATGGCATTGAAAGCCGACTTGGAGAGCATGTGGACTTCATCAATGATGTAAATCTTGTAACGGGCGCTGGTGGGAGCATAGAGCGCGTTTTCCAGCAGTTCGCGCATCTTGTCCACCTGCGTATTGGAAGCGGCGTCCATCTCGATCAAATCGACGAAACGCCCGCTATCAATTTCGGTGCAGGCGGAACATATGCCGCAAGGCGTGGACGTAATCCCCGTCTGGCAATTGAGCGCCTTGGCCAGAATGCGGGCAATAGTGGTTTTGCCGATACCGCGTGTGCCCGTAAACAGGTAGGCATGGTGCAGCCGTTTTTGTTCAAGCGCGTTGGTAAGCGCCCTGACCACATGATCCTGTCCGGTCAGCTCGGAAAAGCTCCTGGGGCGCCATTTGCGGGCAAGGACTTGAGTCTGCGACACGATATTGAGGAAGTGATGGCCGAAAGGAGATATAGGGAAGATTATTGTAGACTGGCTGAGAACTTGAATTCGTTCTGCGGACAATCTAAAGGTAGAGCAGAGCCGGCATTGCTGATGCCGGTTCCGCCTTGACCATCGATCCAAATAAAAAAGGGTGGCGAGCCTGACCCCCGGCACTTGCAGAAAATAGCTGTGGCTGCTTCCTTCCGGACCTGACCAGGTTCACTACTATGCAATGCGGGGAGGCCCGCCATAAAAATGGTTAAAATAGTTTCAGCCAGCAATAACCAGAAACTCGCGTATAAAACAGAAAAACTATAATAATAAATTACTTAAGCTTGACAAAACACGAGATCCCGGCGGTGCGTTGCGCTGTCCATCAATTGCGTCATTGTGCACGGAGTCGGCGCCTGCGTCTACTGCCATAGTCGTAAGAACAGCCTGGTTAAGGCTGCGTCCCGATTTTTTTGGCCAGCGCCAGCAATTCCTCTGCATTTTCAAGACCATCAAGGAAACGTCCGGGAATGCCCTCAAGCCCCACCTGCGCACCAACCAGGGCGCCAGTCAGCATCGCGCGGGACATGTTTTGACCCCCACCGTTTATGGCATGCAGCACGGCGTATTCGAAGTCATTCGCAAAACGCGCCGCAAGATAATATGCGGCAGGAAGTTGATGATAAATAGCGCACGGCATGCCGTAGACAATAGATACCTTCCAGGCTGGTTCAATCCGGATATCCGGATCAATCGCGGCAAGAGCGGCATAATGCGGTGTTAACAGTGCATCCGGAGAGGAAAAGCGTCCTGCTCGCGGCGGATCGGGATCGCCGGGACGGGGTGGAGCAAGATTGCTTTTTGTCACTGAATGAAATGGCAAATCTCCACTTTGGACGAGCTGCATAAGCGTATCAGAAATTTCTGGCGTAAGCTTTGCTCCACCGATCAACCGGGATAGAACCACGTTGTAGGCTGTCGTCATGGCAACGATGGCTTCATCGCCTTGCGTAAGAAGACAATTGGCGGAAACCGTCTCGGCAACTTTTCGCGGGTGGTTCGCGTAATGCGCCGCAAGCACAATGGCGCGTTCAGCCGCTTCCGTAGTATCCGCATGCCCCCCTGTCTCGCGC
>JBKJYB010000286.1:0-3921 GCA_046716045.1 Nitrosospira sp. | reverse complement strand
TTGATGGCCTCTTGTTTGGCCATTTCGGCGGAATGCCGCAATGCCATGGCGTTGACGAAGACGAGTGCCGCATTGACGGTGAAGATGATGCCAAGTGTGGCCGGAAAACCCCAATTATCGAAATAGTTGTGGCGGGCCATTGCCAGAAGAAACATGATGACAAAAGGAAAATAGATGAAATTGCCGATAACCTTTGTTCGCTCGGCGACCAATTCAATGCCGAGCCATTCATCCAGATTTTCTTTGTCCATGCCCGTGCCTGTGCCTTGCCCTCGTTCGCGGGCTATTTTTGTAAGCTTGCCATGGGTCCACTGGATTCTTTTTATGGCAACACAATCGACCCATCTGCGGCACAGACGTGTGGCGTCTATCACATAAAATATCAGGACCAGCATGATGATCACGCTCAGAATTATGATTGCATCGTTAATTTCAAAGCAGCCCTGGCCTCGGCAGGGCGTGCTGGGAAAACCGAAAAGGACCGTCATCAGGAATGCGAAAAACAGCGCAAGCGCCACCTGCGGCGTGCCTCGCATGACAAGATTTCCCAATCCGCCGAGTACGGCGTATTCCCGCCAAAGATGCGCGGCATCGACGTGATCAGCCTCTTGCGGGCGCCAGGCATGTATTCCCACGCTGCGGCGAGGCGACCAGATGGATAAACCGGAGGGTTCGCAGTCCAGTTTATCCGCTGGCTTGGCGTCGTTGTCTTTGAGATTGAAGTCATGCGCAAGAATACGCTCATTGTCTTTCATTTTTCGCCAGGAATAGCAGAGGAAAGCCACACTCATCCCAATTGCGAGCAGGCAAATTGACGCCGCCGGCCATGCGCTGATTCCCTCGGTCAGCGTGAACGGTTCGTTTTCCGCCGGATTCGGCATCATCGAGGTCATCAGTGCCACCACGCCGTAAGTTGCCGCACCCGCCATGGCAAGGCCCAGCCAGAACAACTTGTTCGAGGCAAGCTTGAGGCAGGCGTCCGCCACCGCGCTGCTGATTAGCATGGCGACAAGGCCAAGCACAATGGCCGCAAGCGCCGCCCCGGTCATCCATTTCAGGTTTCGCCCCGTGCCGGAATCAGCCTCCAGATCCGGGCGCGGCGCATGGATGCTTACATAATCCGAAGCCTGAGAGCTGACGTTTGTTTTGATATCGGCGGTGGCGCCGGTGCTGATATCAAAGGCGCCGTGCCGTCCGATTTCATACAACCTTGGCGCCGCATTCCCGGAAAATATCATCGGCTCCGGCTCTTTACCCATGTCCATGCTCAACTGGAAGCAATCCGGACAATCCTCTCTCGCCGAAAAGTGCTCCAAGGCCCATAAGGCCGTATAAAACAGCGATGTCTGGTAGTTATCGCGGAACGGAGGGATGTGTGTTTGCAGCGCTCGCTGGAGCTCCAGTCCGAAGTGCGATGCGACAATGAGATTTCGGGTGAATTGCCACTGAGGAGGGTAAGCCAGTCTCGCGTTAAGATCGGTAGTGAAAAAGATAGCGCGGGGGAATGTCTGGCGCAGCGCCTGCAGAATCAGAAGCTTGTCATAGACATCGCTGCCCAGCACGCCGATTGCCTTGAATTCCTGTCCGCTTCTCACCTCCTCCTGTTTCAAAGCCGCCGCCAGCCTGAGGAGATAGTCCAGTTGACTGCGGCCTTCGGGGCGCTGTCCCGTGGTCTGCTGAGCATCCTGGAGCTTGCCTTCATACCATGCCTTTACCCTGGCCTGAATTCCCTCCGTTTTTTTGTCGTCCTCTTTCGTCGGCAATTCGCCATCCAGGCCTGCGAGGTATGAGTGCGGCGTTATCCAGCCCGGCCACTCGTCCCGGCGCAATTTATTGATTTCAGATTCCAGCGCCGGGCCGGCTTTGCCGGAGCCATTATTCATCGCGACCGCCGCAAAGGTGCGTGGAAGCGAGCGGCCATAAAGGGTATCCCATTCCGAAATCAACGCAATTTTTGGATTGCAATCCTTGTCCGGGCAAGGCTTCAAATCAACCTGGCGGCGCTTCAATTCCTGGAGAAGGTGCTCCGCCAGCATGGCATCCGTCGCGATCGTCCTGATGAATTCGATTCTTGGATACTTGAATAACTGCTCCACGGTATTTTTCGTTTCCTGGCCGCCGCTGTATGAGTTGGACAAGCCGGTTGAGCCAGGCTGGTCGGGCAGGTCATCCAGCAGAAAGGTGTCCTCCGCCGTTACCCAGGGGGAATAGAGTTTGAGATGTTTTAACGTGCTGAAAGGTGGCTTCACAAGAAGATTGGATTGCATATTGCGTAATTCTTTCAGCATGGCGCTCAGCGTCGCGGAACTTCGCGGTCCCAGTACACTATATACGGGCTCTATTTGCGGCAGGCTTTTGCCGAGTGCTTCATTGAGATGGGCCAACAGTTTATCCAGTCGCACGAAATCCTGGTCTTTGAGCCACACCACCAAAACGTGTTTGCCAGCCTCCGTATTCCGAAGTTTTGCCTTCGGGATAAACAGCTCGACCGGGATCAACAGGGAAGATGCATCGGTCTCCAGCGTTTTTCCCTGTTTCCAATTGAATAGGCGGATGTGTTCACCTGATTCCGGCACGTAACCCGCCGCGCCTAAAGCCGATACCATGGCGTAACGGTCCTTGAGCCGGGACTCGACACTACTGACATAGGGGCTTCCGTCCACAAACACGGGCAATATGCGTAGACCGGATGAGATGCCGGATTCCTTGATGACCTTGATCAGGTTATTCAGTGTGTGCGGATCGCCTTTTAGCCCTGGGTGTTTTGGCTGTTTCGCCTCCTGGAGCCGATGCGTTTCGACGGCTTCGAATGGGTCTTGCCACAGACGGGCCTGCACCAGACCCTCCTCCAGGAATACTTTACTTGCCGCTTCCTTGTCGATAGGCCGGGAGGTCCTAAGCGAAATCCCCTCGTAGATGAGGAAACTGCTTACGATCGCCACCACCGCGAAGATCCCGGCTAGCGGCAGTCTGGATTTATCGTCTTGTTGTTCCGCCATGTAATAGGTTTTTTTGGCCGGGCCACGCACGCGTAGGGTTATGCGTCGACATTATTTATAACATGGATGGCGGTAAAAACCCATACGCCGATAATTCTCAAATGCCGGTAAGGTGTAGGGCTCACTGGCAGGGCGAACAGCGCGGCAAGTTTACCAGCCAATCAAGCAGCAAGGGGGTAGGCCGGGTTAGCGCAGTGTAACCCGGCGAACGACTGTTGCTCGAACGCATGACCTCGTGGATGGTTACATTTGCCTGTGAGGTCGCTATACTTGTTCAGCTTATTGTACAAGTTGATATTAAAATTCCTGTTATCTATGCAGCAAACTCGCGGAAAGCGATCCCAAGATCGAGGATTACAGGTAAAAGGAGACATCAGATATGCGTATCGTAAATTTTTCAGATGCTCGAAATAGTTTGAAAGATGTCATTGACCAGGTTGTTGCGGACGCCGACGTGACGGTTATTTCGCGCCGTGATGCGCCCGATGCGGTGGTTATGTCCCTGGATCACTACGGCAGCTTGATGGAAACGGTTCGTCTCCTGAGTTCACCGGCCAACGCCGCCCATTTGGCGCGCTCCATTGCTCAATTACGCGCCGGCCAGGCACAGCACCGGGATTTGATCGAAGTGGAAGAAAACGAGAAGGGCATCAATGAGGAACATAACCTTCACCACTGATGCATGGGAAGATTACATTTATTGGCAGACTCAGGATAAAAAGACCCTCAGGCGCTTGAATGAGTTGATCAAATCCGTGCAGCGTACGCTTTTCGAGGGAATTGGAAAACCTGAAGCGCTGAGAGAGAGTCTGGCTGGTTTCTGGTCCCGCCGGATTGATGAGGCCCACCGGCTGGTATATGAAGTGTCGGAGAACAATATCGCGATTATTTCCTGCCGTTATCACTATTGATGGAATAGGGT
>JBKJYB010000285.1:0-11952 GCA_046716045.1 Nitrosospira sp. | reverse complement strand
TGAATCGCACTGCGCTTATCTTCCACCGTGTTGATAATTAAATCCATTTCCCCGTTTTTGATCATATCCACGATGTGCGGACGCCCTTCCGCCACTTTATTTACCGGCGTTACCATCAGTCCTGCTCCGATCAGCACCGTTGCGGTACCGCGAGTAGCATAAAGGGTGAATCCAAGTTCCGCAAGATTGCGGGCGATTTCCACCACCCGAGGCTTGTCCGACTGTCGCACGCTGATGAAGACCTTGCCAGCACTGGGTAGCTTTACTCCCGCGGCCAGCTGCGACTTGACAAACGCTTCGGCAAAAGTATGTCCCACGCCCATTACCTCACCCGTCGATTTCATTTCAGGCCCGAGTATGGTATCCACACCCGGAAATTTGATAAACGGGAACACGGCTTCCTTAACTGAATAGTACAAAGGGATCACCTCTCCGGTCACACCCTGGCGGGCAAGCGTCATCCCTGTCATACAGCGGGCGGAAATTTTTGCCAGCTGCAATCCTGTCGCCTTGGATACGAAAGGTACGGTACGCGACGCTCTGGGATTTACTTCCAGCACGTATACCGTATCGCCTTGAATGGCGAATTGTACGTTCATCAATCCCACCACTTTAAGTGCGTGTGCCATTGCTGACGTCTGGCGGCGCAACTCATCCTGCAGGACCGATGAAAGACTGAAAGGTGGCAGCGAACAGGCCGAGTCCCCCGAGTGCACGCCAGCCTGCTCAATGTGTTCCATGATACCGCCAATCAACACGGTCTCTCCGTCACAAATCGCATCCACATCCACTTCAATGGCATCGTTGAGAAAACGATCCAGCAGCACGGGCGAATCGTGTGAAACCTTTACCGCCTCGCGCATGTACCGTTCCAGATAGACTTGCTCGTGAATAATTTCCATGGCACGCCCCCCCAGAACATAGCTGGGGCGCACTACCAGTGGATATCCGATTTCGTTAGCGGCGGCGAGTGCCGCTTGCGGGTTGCGCGCGGTACGATTTAATGGCTGTTTTAGCCCAAGCTGATGCAACATTTTCTGAAAGCGCTCGCGATCTTCGGCACAGTCAATCATGTCGGGGCTGGTGCCAATAATGGGCACCCCATTGGCCTCGAGATCGCGTGCAAGTTTCAGCGGCGTCTGCCCGCCATACTGCACAATCACACCCAGCGGCTTTTCCACCGCGACAATTTCCAGCACATCCTCCAAGGTCAGCGGTTCAAAATACAGCCGGTCGGAAGTATCGTAATCGGTCGAAACGGTTTCGGGATTGCAGTTGACCATGATGGTCTCAAAACCGTCCTCGCGTAAAGCCAGTGCCGCATGGACACAGCAGTAATCGAATTCGATGCCCTGACCGATGCGATTGGGCCCGCCACCCAGCACCATAATTTTTTTTCTGCTGCTAGGCAGCGCTTCGCATTCCTCCTCATAAGTCGAGTACATGTAGGCGGTACGGGTAGCGAACTCAGCGGCGCAGGTATCGACCCGCTTGTATACCGGACGCAAGTCGAGTTGATGGCGCCTGGCGCGCACTGCAGCCTGGGTTGTATTCATCAGCGTCGCCAGACGCTGGTCGGAGAAACCGCTGCGTTTCAGGTTGCGCAGCACCTGCGGATCAAGCGTATCCAGCGTCTTGCCTGCAAGAGACTGCTCCTGTTTCACCAAATCGTCGATCTGCGCCAGAAACCAGGGATCAATGTGTGTAAGCTTGTGAATTTCATCCAATGCCATGCCGCAACGAAACGCGTCAGCAACATACCAGATTCGCTCCGGGCCGGGATCGCCCAATTCGGTTTCGATAATTTCAATATCGGTTGTTTTCTCGTCCAGTCCATTGACGCCGATTTCCAGTCCACGCAGGGCTTTTTGCAACGATTCCTGGAATGTGCGCCCAATCGCCATAACCTCGCCCACCGACTTCATCTGGGTGGTAAGACGGTCGTTGGCCTGAGGAAATTTCTCAAACGCGAAGCGCGGTATCTTGGTGACGACATAATCTATGGTTGGCTCGAACGAGGCTGGCATCGTCCCGCCGGTGATGTCGTTCCTGAGTTCGTCCAGCGTATAACCCACCGCGAGCTTCGCCGCCACCTTGGCAATGGGGAACCCGGTTGCTTTCGAAGCCAGGGCGGAAGAGCGCGACACGCGCGGATTCATTTCGATAACCAGCATGCGGCCATCTTGCGGATTAACCGCAAACTGTACGTTGGAGCCACCGGTTTCCACACCGATTTCGCGCAATACCGCTATCGATGCGTCACGCATGATCTGATATTCTTTGTCTGTCAGTGTTTGAGACGGCGCGACGGTGATGGAATCACCCGTATGGACGCCCATTGGATCGAGGTTTTCGATAGTGCAAACGATAATGCAGTTATCGTTCTTGTCACGTATCACTTCCATCTCGAATTCTTTCCAACCGATCACTGATTCCTCAATCAGTAATTCCCTGGTGGGCGAGGCTTCCAATCCACGCTCACAAATACCGAGAAATTCCTCGCGGTTATAAGCAATGCCGCCGCCGCTGCCGCCCATGGTAAATGAGGGACGGATAATGGCGGGGTAACCCACCATTGCCTGTACCTGCAGCGCTTCCTCCAAGCTGTGCGCTATGGCGGAACGCGCGGAACTCAACCCGATTCTGTTCATGGCCTGCTTGAATTTTTCACGATCCTCGGCCTTGTCGATCGCCTCGCGCGAGGCACCAATCAATTCGACACCATATTGTTTCAGCACACCATTCTTTGCCAGGTCGAGCGCGCAATTCAACGCCGTCTGTCCACCCATCGTCGGCAACAGCGCATCGGGACGCTCGGCAGCAATGATTTTTTCCAGCATAGGCCAGATAATGGGCTCGATATACGTCGCATCGGCCATCTCGGGATCGGTCATGATAGTGGCGGGATTTGAATTCACCAGGATGACGCGATAACCCTCCTCGCGCAGCGCCTTGCACGCCTGCGCGCCGGAATAATCGAATTCACACGCCTGGCCGATGATAATAGGCCCCGCACCAATAATGAGGATGGAATTTATGTCGGTACGTTTAGGCATAGCTGCGGTGAAATGCAAAATGTGAAAGCGGCGCACATGCGTACGCTTCATATTCGCGTCTCACCTTTTCCCCTCCATCAAACCAATAAATTTGTCGAATAAATAATCCAGATCGTGAGGTCCGGGACTGACTTCAGGATGCCCCTGAAAGCAGAATGCCCGCTGGCCGATCAGTTCAAATCCTTGCAGACTGCCATCAAACAACGACACATGGGTAACTCGCGCATGCTTCGGCAGCGTCTCGATATCCACCGCAAAGCCGTGATTCTGACTTGAAATCATTACTCTTCCGGTGTCCAGGTCCTGCACCGGATGGTTGGCGCCGTGATGGCCAAATTTCATTTTGATGGTTTTGGCGCCACTGGCCAGTCCCAGTAGTTGATGTCCCATGCAAACGCCAAAAATGGGCACCTCCTTTTCGAGCAACTTCCTGGTGGCGGCGATGGCGTAATCACAGGGCTCCGGGTCGCCTGGCCCATTGGAAAGAAACACTCCGTCGGGTTGCAATGCCAGAATTTCATCCGCGGATGTCTGCGCGGGAAATACCGTAACCTTGCAGCCGCGCTGCGCCAGCTTGCGAAGTATGTTGCGCTTGATCCCAAAATCGAGTGCAACAACATGAAAGCGGAGATTTTTCTGGGCTTGGTAGCCGTGTCCCAGCTTCCATTCACCTTCGCTCCATTCATAAGGCTGATCACAGCTCACTACTTTGGCGAGATCCATTCCGACCAGTCCCGGAAATTCTCTGGCATGTTTCAAGGCCTCGGCTTCATTGAAATGACCCGTCATGAGACAACCGGCCTGCGCACCCTTTTCCCGCAAGATGCGCGTAAGTTTGCGGGTATCAATACCCGCAATCGCCACGACGCCTTGCTGTTCGAGATATTCCGACAAAGTCTGAGTCTGCCGCCAATTACTGGAAGCCAGGGGCAGATCACGGATCACCAGACCAGCGGCATATACTCGCTCAATCTTGCCGGATTCAACGTCGTCAGGGTTAGTACCCGTGTTGCCGATATGCGGATAAGTCAGCGTGATGATCTGCCTGCAATAGGACGGATCAGTAAGGATCTCCTGGTAACCGGTCATGGCGGTGTTGAACACCACCTCACCCGTACTGATACCTTCCACGCCGATGGATATGCCGCAAAAAATGGTGCCGTCGGCGAGCGCGAGAACGGCGTGCGGGCGTTGTGACACGGGTGGCTCCTGGAATACTGACAAGGCGTGGAAAACGGGACAAGCTACCGTCTGTCCCGTTTCTCTGAATTTAAAATTATACGCCCAAAAGGCGCATCCTTCAATGAAACGCGGCGACGCGGGTACCGCAAAACCTGGGTCGTTTACCTGCCAACCGGATTTGCTCGAACTACTCGCGCAACCCGAGCACGTCCTGCATATCAAACAAGCCGCCTTGCTTGTCCGTAAGAAAACGGGCAGCGCGCAACGCACCCTCAGCAAATGTTGCGCGACTACCCGCCTTATGCGAAATTTCGATGCGCTCGCCGGTACCTGCAAACATTACGGTGTGATCGCCCACAATATCCCCGCCACGTATGGTGGCAAAACCAATGGTAGCGGGCGCTCGTTCACCCGTATTGCCTTCGCGTCCATAAACAGCAACTTCCGAAAGATTTCTGCCAAGCGCTTGTGCCACTACCTCACCCATGAGCAGCGCGGTGCCGGAAGGTGCATCTATCTTGTGGCGATGGTGCGCCTCTATGATTTCGATGTCATAACCCTCATTCAGCACTTTGGCTGCCACTTCCAGCAGCTTGAGCGTAACGTTCACACCCACACTCATGTTAGGCGCAAACACGATGGCGATGTCTTTTGACGCCGCTTTGAGATCTTCTTTTTGTTGCGCCGAAAAACCGGTAGTACCGATAACCATTTTTACACCTAGCGTACGGCAAACTGCGAGATGCGCGAGCGTTCCTTCAGGGCGGGTAAAATCAATCAGTACATCGCTCCCGGGAAGCGCAGCGGCAACATCATCGGTAATAGCAATGTTGCAAGGCGAGCCAATCAACTCCCCCGCGTCCTTCTTGAGATAAGGACTCCCCTCCCGCTCCAGGGCGGCCGACAACCGCATGTCCGGTGTCCACGCAATCGCTTCCAGCAGAGCGCGTCCCATGCGGCCCGAACTTCCGGTAATGGCAATATTCAATGTCGTCATCTATAGTCTGAAGTTTTTGTGGATCATCGTGCCGAGCTTGACCAATGAGTGAAAAATGAGCGGCAAACCACCAAGCTTGGGATTATCCTGAATCCGGTAGCTGACCGCTCTTTCATGAGTTTAGTTATATGATCATTAAAGATTTTATGTGTCATTTGAGGCTCACCAGTTGGGTGAGTCCGCCACAGGGCAGATTGCACGGTTTTTGTGGCGCATGGCAGCGTTGCAACGCTCTGAAATGGAATAACCAATTCGCGTTATTGCGCCTTGCCCTACCCCCAAAAGCCGCCCACTCCACGCTGTCCAAGTACCAGATTAGGATTTATTCCAGCACCTTGCCAGGTTAAAACTCTACTCTTTCGGCTGATCCGCCTCTCTGCTCCCCCTGTCTCCAGCCTGTGAGGGCGTTTGTCTGGAGACTGCCGGCTTCGGTTCCGATGAAACTGGAGCCTTACTCACAATCGGGGTATCGCTAGATGCCGAAACACTGCTTGACGCCGGGGTATCACTTGGCGGAATAGCGCTCAAAGCGGGAACATTGCTCTCTTTAATGACGGGCTTGATAGCCTCATCAACTGGCTGCGGCAGGATCGCAGCCTGCGATGGCGGCGTCTGCCTCAGACTGGACATCTCCAGCTCCCGTAGCGCGGCAGCATCAACCTGGGCTGGAACACCGTTTTCCACGTTAGCGGTGGGCCTGGTGGGATCGACTGGCTGAGGTGAAGCAAAGGCGATCGTGGGTGAAAAGCTGCCACCCAGGCGCACCACTTTGTCGTCCTCGAAAAACACCGTCAGCTGACGTTGCTCGACCAGGCTACCCCTTTGCTCAAGGCGATATACATAGTCCCACCGGTTGTCGTGAAAAACGTCGCTAATCATTGGCGAACCCAGCGCGAAGCGCACCTGCGATCGGGTCATGCCGGGTTTTAGTTTATCCACCATTTCCTGGGTAATAACATTCCCCTGCTGAATCTCCATTTTGTAGACCAGAGATGGAATAGACGAACATCCGGCGAGCAGTGGCAAAACAAGCAACGTGAGTATTTTCGCGCGCATCGCGGCAGCGTATGTTTCCAAAGCAGACTTAACGTTATATGATACAGTAAATAACTTACAGGATGGATATAGCCATGAGCAAGCCGAACGATCTTAAAACCATGGGCTTGAAGGCCACGCTGCCGCGGCTTAGAATACTGAGCCTGTTCGAAAGCAGCCCGATACGGCACCTGTCGGCGGAAGATATTTATAGAACACTCATCAGTGAAGGTGAGGATATCGGTCTAGCCACGGTTTATCGAGTACTGACACAATTCGAGCAAGCGGGATTGCTTGAGCGCCATCATTTTGAAAGTGGCAAAGCGGTGTTTGAGCTTGCCAGCAGCACTCACCACGACCATCTGGTATGTCTGCAATGCGGCCGCGTAGAAGAATTCTATGATGCCGAAATCGAGAAGCGTCAAGTCAAAATCGCCAAGGATCGCGGCTTCACCATACACGAGCACTCGCTGGCACTTTACGCGGATTGCACCAAGACAGCTTGCCCGCATCGAAAGACATAAGAATAAGGGAGCGGTATTAAAGGAAGCCGAGTCTCTCTGAAAAGCGTTGACTCAGTCTTGCAGTAAAGGCAGGCGATCTGGTGCCATACCAGAGAATCTCTCAATAAGTCCTTCGTAGCGCGCGTTACTGGTAAAATCGGTACGATCACAACGAGTGCAACGCAGCGGGGTTCGATTTTACTGCAACCCTTTTGGAATGGGGCTTTTCTGGCGGCCTGGTTACTGTTCAGTATTTTATTCGTCATTTTGCTCGCACCCAACATTAGGACCAAGAAAGCATGAGCACGGAATTAACCGGCGCTGAAATTACAGTGCGCTGTTTGCAGAAAGAAGGGGTAGATTATATCTTTGGCTATCCCGGTGGAGCCGTGCTGTATATTTACGACGAGTTGTTCAAGCAGGATAAGGTCAAGCACGTTCTGGTACGGCATGAACAAGCGGCCGTGCACGCTGCGGACGGCTATGCTCGCTCCAGTAACAAGATAGGCGTGGCATTGGTAACATCCGGCCCCGGCGTGACTAATGCGGTAACCGGAATCGCCACCGCCTATATGGATTCGATCCCGCTAGTTATCATCAGCGGACAAGTGCCCACGCATGCCATCGGGCTGGATGCATTCCAGGAAGTCGATACTGTGGGCATCACACGTCCCTGCGTCAAGCATAACTTTCTGGTGAAAGACATCAAGGAACTCGCCACTACGATCAAAAAGGCGTTCTACATCGCTTCAACCGGCCGCCCCGGTCCTGTGCTGGTGGACATCCCGAAAGACGTGAGCCAGCAGAAAACGGGATTTGCTTACCCGGAAAAGGTCAGCATGCGCTCCTACAATCCTGTCACCAGAGGGCATTCCGGACAGATCAAAAAAGCGGTACAACTGATACTGGGCGCCAAGCGTCCGATGATCTATGCAGGGGGCGGCGTAATTTTGAGCGATGCCGCCACACGGTTGACTGATCTCGTACGAATGCTGGGCTTTCCCTGCACCAATACATTGATGGGACTGGGCGGCTATCCCGCCACCGACAAACAGTTTGTCGGGATGCTGGGAATGCACGGTACCTACGAAGCCAATATGGCGATGCAGCATTGTGACGTGCTAGTGGCCATTGGCGCCCGTTTCGACGACCGCGTGATCGGCAACCCGAAGCATTTCTACAACGAAGACCGCAAGATCATACACATAGATATTGACCCATCATCCATTTCGAAGCGTGTGAAGGTGGATGTTCCCATTGTCGGTAGCATTTCCGACGTATTGGATGAACTCATAAAGCTACTTAAGGCTGGTAAAGACAAACCTGATCAATCCGCTCTTGATACATGGTGGACGCAGATCGATTTGTGGCGCGCGCGCGATTGTCTCAAGTACGATCGTGCAAGCACAATCATCAAGCCGCAAATGGTGATTGAGAAGCTCTATAAAGTAACCAAGGGAAACGCTTTTATTACCTCGGATGTAGGCCAGCATCAGATGTGGGCGGCGCAGTTTTACAAATTCGATTTGCCGCGCCGATGGATCAATTCCGGCGGCTTGGGAACCATGGGCTTTGGTCTCCCCGCGGCAATGGGCGTGCAGTTCGCCAACCCTAAGGGCGCGGTGGCCTGCGTGACCGGCGAAGCCAGTATCCAGATGTGTATACAGGAGTTGTCCACCTGCAAGCAATATAACCTTCCACTCAAGATCGTTAATTTGAATAATCGCTACATGGGAATGGTGCGGCAGTGGCAGGAGTTCTTCCATGGTAATCGTTACGCTGAATCTTATATGGATGCGCTGCCGAATTTCGTCAAACTGGCCGAGAGCTATGGTCATGTCGGCATGAAAATCGAACAACCTGGCGATGTCGAAGGGGCGTTAAAGGAAGCGTTCAAACTCAAAGACCGATTGGTATTCATGGATTTCATTACCGACCAGACGGAGAACGTCTTCCCGATGGTGCCTGGCGGCAAAGGCCTCTCTGAAATGATTCTGGTATAAACCTAACTCCGGCAGTTGACCGCTCATTTTTCAATTTTAGCAAATGATCCACAACAACTTTTTGCGTCACCTTACCTTTAACCGCACCCTCCACCCTGCCCAACTGCCGGACTTAGGTTAAAAAAATGCGACATATCATTTCCCTGTTGATGGAAAACGAGGCGGGGGCCTTGTCTCGCGTAGCCGGCTTGTTCTCTTCGCGCGGTTACAATATTGAATCACTTACCGTGGCGGCCACCGAAGATCCAACTTTATCCCGCATGACGCTGGTTACCGTCGGCTCCGACGATGTGGTTGAGCAGATCACCAAGCAATTGAACAAGCTTATCGAAGTAGTCAAAGTGGTGGATTTGAGTGACGGTGTTCACATCGAGCGCGAACTGATGCTAATAAAGGTGCGCGCCGTCGGTAACGATCGCGAGGAGATAAAACGCATGGCTGATATTTTTCGCGGCCGGATTATTGATGTCACTGATAAATCCTACACCATTGAGCTGACCGGTACCGGTTCCAAGCTTGACGCATTTCTCGAAGCCATGGAACGTAGCACGATTCTGGAGACGGTACGTACCGGGGCCTCCGGCATCGGTCGCGGTGAGCGAATATTGAAAATATAGCAGTATCTGATTTTGATCTATGGGGCGGCCGGGGTGCTCACCTGGCCAGTCCTTGGCACTCTTCTAATTTGAGCGGAAAGGAAACCATGAACGTTTATTATGATAAAGATGCCGATTTGTCGCTCATCAAGGACAAGAAAGTTACCATTGTGGGTTACGGTTCGCAGGGCCATGCTCATGCCAATAATCTGAGCGACTCCGGCGTAACGGTCACCGTCGGCCTGCGCAAGGATGGAGCATCCTGGAGCAAGGCGGAGAAGGCGGGCCTTACTGTCAAAGAAGTAGCGGAAGCCGTGAAGGAAGCGGATGTCGTGATGGTGCTGCTGCCGGATGAGCAGATCGCCGCCGTTTACGCATCGGAGATTGAACCCCACCTCAAGAAGGGTGCCACGCTTGCGTTTGCTCATGGCTTCAATATTCATTATGGCCAGGTGTCGCCACGAGAGGACCTCGATGTCATCATGATTGCACCCAAAGGACCCGGTCATTTGGTGCGCTCGACCTACACACAAGGGGGTGGGGTGCCCTCACTCATCGCCGTGCACCAGAACAAGTCTGGCAGAGCACGCGAGTTGGCCCTTTCCTATGCCGCCGCCAACGGTGGCACGCGCGGAGGTGTGATTGAAACCAACTTCCGCGAAGAAACCGAAACCGACCTGTTCGGCGAGCAGGTAGTGCTGTGTGGGGGTCTTACCGCTTTGATTCAGGCTGGTTTTGAAACCCTGGTTGAAGCTGGCTATGCGCCGGAGATGGCCTATTTTGAATGCCTGCACGAAGTGAAGCTGATCGTGGATCTAATCTATGAAGGCGGCATTGCCAACATGCGTTACTCCATCTCCAACAACGCCGAGTATGGTGACATTTCGCGCGGTCCGCGTATTGTTACCGACGCCACTCGTGCTGAAATGCGCAAAATTCTTCATGAAATCCAGATAGGTCAATACGCTCGCGAATTCATTCTGGAAAATCGCGCTGGCGCGCCCATGCTTAAAGCTAGCCGCCGCCTTGCATCCGCTCATCAGATAGAGGTGGTCGGCGCGAAACTGCGTGACATGATGCCGTGGATCAAGAAGAATAAGCTGGTTGATCAGGCAAAGAATTAGGGATTGATAGAACGCGGAGAATGACGCAGGACAATGTGGAGCGCTTAACCACCGCCATTATTTGTTTTATAAGTTACTTCGCGCTCGACGTCACTTCGAACCGCAGCCCGGCGGATGGCAAAATACTCGGTCATTATAATTTTCGCGGCGGAATGGCCGGGTTGGACGGGGCTGCAAACGCTTCGCTGAAACATGTGCGTTCTACGCCGTCGTTAAACCTGAATCCGGTAGTTGACTGCTCATTTTTTAGCTCATTTGCCAACTAAAGCGCCATGACTCGCAATGATTTCTTGCCTCACTCGACCTTCACCTTGTGGGTGAGCTTGCTACAACTGCCGGATTTAGCCCGGATGTTTCATAAATTTGCGTGATAATTACGCAGGATTTTGTTTTGCAGGGAGATTTTGGGAAAGAGTGGCGGAGTTATTCATTCGCCCGACGGAACAAAATTTCCATACGAAACAAAAGACCGGCGAGGACACGCGTCAATTTATGAAACGTTCGGGTTAGGTTAAAAACTTCCAGAAACATCTGCGCAGCAGCACGCATATTCCGTGTGGATGTGAAGCCGGTTATCTTTCCTGGCTGGGCCAGTGTATTCGTTTATTCATTTCACTACTGTTTACCAGCGGCCGATAACCGTTTACCATGCGTCGGTCTCCTTCGGTATTGTACATATAATGCATGATCCTCATCTGCCACGCCTCATGCTCAAATCCAAATTACGCCGGCGAGGCATTTACTTGCTGCCCAACCTGTTTACCACCGCCGCATTGTTTGCCGGGTTTTACGCCATCGTACAGGCAATGAATGGTCGTTTTGAACACTCCGCGGTATCGATTTTCATCGCGATGGTGCTGGATGGCCTGGATGGCCGGGTAGCTCGACTGACTCATACGCAGAGCGAATTTGGCGCGGAATACGACAGCCTGTCCGACATGGTTTCGTTCGGCGCCGCCCCGGCGCTGGTGATATACGAGTGGGCCTTGAAGGGCATGGGCAAGTGGGGCTGGAAAGCGGCTTTTATTTATTGCGTCTGTGCCGCGTTGCGCCTGGCACGTTTCAATACCAATGTAGAGACGGTGGACAAGCGCTTTTTTCAAGGGTTACCCAGTCCCGCCGCTGCCGCGTTGATTGCAGGGCTGGTGTGGGGGATGCTGGACTTCGAAATAAGTGGGCCGGATATCAGATGGCTCGCCTGGGGCATTACACTGTTCGCCGGTCTGACAATGGTCAGTAACCTCCCCTATTACAGCGGCAAGGAGATTAATCTGCGCAAGAGCGTGCCATTCATCACAGTTTTATTGCTGGCGCTGTTCTTTTTCGTGGTGATTCCAAGTCATCCGCCCGTTGTCCTGTTTTGCCTTTTTTTTCTTTATGCCGTTTCTGGTTATGTAATGTGGCTGTGGCGGCTGATCAAGAGAAAAAGAGCGAGTGATGGGCAACAATCATGACG
>JBKJYB010000284.1:0-6139 GCA_046716045.1 Nitrosospira sp. | reverse complement strand
GCGATTTTCAATGCTTATTTTGTTGCGGCCGTAACAGGTAACCAGGAATGGGGAACATTTGCCTGGACGGCAGCGCTGGCGGTTTCGTATGCATTAATCATGCTAACGGGACCGGTGTTGGGCGCCTATGCTGACGCGTATGCCGCAAAAAAACGCCTGCTTCTCCTTACGACCATAGGCTGTGTCGTGTTTACCGCGATGCTTTCGCTGGTCGGACCGGGGGATTTGTGGCTGGCGATAGTACTCATCATTCTTACCAATTTTTTCTTCGGTTGCGGCGAGAATTTAATCGCCGCATTTCTGCCCGAGCTTGCACAGGGCGAAGCACTGGGAAAGGTGTCCGGCTGGGGATGGAGTCTCGGCTATATCGGCGGGCTGGTGAGCCTGGGTTGTTCGCTTGCGTATGTGACCTGGGCGCAGGGGGAGGGAATGCAAGCTGCACAGTTTGTGCCCATAACCATGCTGATAACCGCCGGATTGTTTGCGGTCTCCAGCGTCCCCACCTTTCTTTATCTGAAAGAAAGGGCTCTGCCTCAGGCGCATCTACCCGGGCGCAACGTCGTGCGTGAAGCATTTTCCCGCCTAGGCGAAACATTCAGCCAGGTGCGGGATTACCGTGATCTGGGAAGATTTCTGGCCTGCCTCGTGTTTTATCAGGCGGGAATCCAGACGGTAATTACGTTAGCGGCGATATACGCTCAGCAGGCAATGGGCTTTAGCACGAGTGACACCATGCTTCTGGTTCTGGTAGTCAATATCACCGCCGCGGCGGGCGCCTTTGCGTTCGGCAGTCTGCAGGACCGGATGGGTCATATTCCCACCATAGCGCTGACTCTAATCGGCTGGATTATCATGGTGCTGGTGGCGTGGATGGCGGATAGCAGGGTAATGTTCTGGCTGGCCGCCAACATCGCTGGCCTGTGTCTTGGCGCCTCCCAGTCAGCGGGAAGAGCGCTGGTGGGGTACTTCAGCCCCGCCTCCCGCCGCGCGGAATTTTTCGGGCTATGGGGACTTGCGGTAAAGCTGTCTTCGATATTGGGCCCTGTGACATATGGATTGGTAAGCTGGATTTCACGAGGCGATCATCGCCTTGCCATGCTGATCACCGGCATCTATTTTGTTATTGGATTAATAATATTAATGGGCGTGGACGTACAGCGAGGACGGCGAACTGCGCTACAAGGCGAAACTATTCCGGAAAGATAAATGTTTATCAATTTCGATGTTGTGTGCCTGGCGCGCCGTCGGTTTTTACCTCTTCCAGGCTACGACGTAGAATCAATGCATGTGATGATGGTGCCCACCGTGCTCACCCGCGGATTCGTTCCCGGTGCCAGTTTTTTTCGCGGGTTTCGTAGATTTGGTCTTCGGCTTTGGCTTGAGCGGTGTGAAACGGGTGGACTGCGCCTCTTGGTCCGGCAGTTTGATGAATACGATAATCACCGTTTCCGGGGTGACGGTGAAGTCTCCGGCGCCCTTGAGTGTATTGTCCTCTCCTGGCTCCAGTTTGATCGAGGTTTTGGGTTTCGCCTTTCCAACTTGAAAAGCTGCCTTGCCTACGCCGCCTTCGGTGCTGATTTTGCTATCTGCGTGATCCGTGACATAGAGCACGATTTCTTTTTCGTTGGTGACAAGCTCCAGGTGATAGGGCCCCGCCATGCGCATCTGGCCGCCATGCGGCGCAGTAATGGAATCGAAGTACTCTTCGGTATGCGCTCCGGCAGGTAATGACACAGCCAGCGCAGTACTAATTAGAACAGCGGCCATCGATTTATTCATTTTTAACTCTCCTTAACTAGCTGTTGACCAACTTTTGGAATAGGAACACCTGATTTGCGGGCAATATTGCCGTTTATTTTTTAAGCGTCTCAATGCACATGATCGCCTGGAGGAGGGAGGATTTCCTGTTCCCGGTTGAGTTGGGCGATCTGTTGCATCAACATCCCGGTGTTGTCCCAGCCCGGGCCATCGGCTTCGGGGATCCAGCGCGCGCGCAGGTAGCCGTAGCGGTCGACCAGGAATTCCATGTGCGGGGGCAGGGTGCCCTCGCCCAGCAGGTCGGGCTTATTCAGGGTGCGCCGGAACAGGGTGTAGCTGCGCACGATCTCGGCGGCCCCCTGGGTAATCACCGGGAAGGGAACGTTGGCCGTCATCTGCGCGATTTCCGTCGAACCCGGATCATCCTCCGGCACCGCCAGCAGTACCGTGTTGGCGGCACTGAGCTGGGCGTGGAGCGCGCGCAGTTGCTCCAGGCGCTCGCGCGAGGCCGGCCAGGAGAACAGGACCAGCAGCACGTTCTTCTGGCCGCGGAAGTCTTTGAGGGTGCCACTGGAGCCATCGTGCGCGGTGTAGGAGAAATTGGGCGGGCCCAGCGAGGGCTGAGGCTGCTCGGGCACGACGCGGGGGCTCATGAGGCGCGCCTGATAGCCGCGCGACATGGCATGCAGGAAGTTGACCACGTCCCAGCGATCCTCTTCCGAGAGTTTGTCGGCAAATACCGGCATGCCGGTATCGGGAATGCCGTAGGTCAGCCAGTGGAAGAAGTCGCCCGCGGTATGCTTGGCGGTGTGCGGTTCGGTCAGCATGTCCACCGGCGGCTTGGCAAAGGTCTTGGCCAGCACGCCATTGCCCTTGCCCTGGAGTCCGTGACAGGCCACACAGTTCTCGGCGAACAGGGTCGAGCCGTTGGCAATGGAAATGGTGTCGAACGGGACCGGGGTCCTGCGGTAGGTTTCCGGGTAGGCATCGATGGCCAGCGGCGGCAGCCCCACCGCCAGGGCAAGTGCCGCAAGCAGCGCCGGGAGGCCGAGGCGCCGCTTCCGGTCCCAGTGTTTGGCGCGGCCCAGGGCGATCGCGCCGCCCGCCAGGAGCAACAGGACAACCCCGGCCCAGGCGCGAATCATGACGCTCTGCTCACCCCAGGTGGCGGCCAGGGAGAAGCGGAATGAATAGGGCCAGTTCTGGATGATGGCATGCTTGGCCGGGATGGTATTGGCCACGATGGTGGCCAATAGCACGATGCCCAGCGCCAGCACGAATTCGAAGCTGACCCACTTGCGCAGCCGTTGCCCCGCCGCCATGGCCTGGTCCGTGTTCTGCGGCGAGATCTGGGACAGCAGCGGCAGCCAGGTGGAACGGGCGCGCGCGGCGATCACCAGCACGACGCAAAGCAGGCCGATTTTTGCGTTGAGCAGCCAGCCGTACTGGGTGGATACCATGGCGGCGTAGGTGGTGTCGACCATGCGGTCGGTAATGATGATGCCGGTGGCAATCACGGCCAGCATCACCGGCAGCGCCATGACCGAGAAGCGTCTCAGTGCCTGGGCACCGGCTTGCACCGCTTCTTCGCGGGATTGAAACAGTTCATGGATACGGGCGATGGCGCCGGTCTGGATGCCGGGGCGCGTGGCCTGCGCGGGGGCGGGGGTGGTGCAGGCGATGCAGACGACGAGGAAAGCCGGCAGGGCGCCGAACCAGACGCTGGCCAGGATGATATGCAAGGCGTAGGGCAGGATCGAGGCCACCGACAATTCTTCGGCCGCGGAATGGCTCGCCAGCGAGCCCACCACCAGCGTAAGGGCGGCCACGGCCGCGCACAAGAGGTAGCGCCAGCGCGCCGCGGGGGTGTAACGGATATAGAGGGCGATGCCGGTTACCAGGAGGGCCAGGAGCGCGCGCCCCACCCAGATGTGTCCCATGCGGGTATTCTGCAAGAGGGCGAGCCAGGCATCCGGCCGCCAGGCATTTGCGCTCACGCCGGTGGCTTGGGCCGTGGTGGTGGCGAGTATGCCCAGCAGTCCCAGCAGCAGCAGCAGGCCCAGCCACGGCAGGGCGCGCTGCAATCGGGTAACCCAGGGGGAGTGGAACGATCCGGCAATGGCAAGAAACACGCAACTGCCGACCAGGATCATGTTGGACGCAAGCTGTAACCAGCGCAGGAGCGTCGCGATGATCTCGATCATTTCTGTTGCGCTTTGCTCTTTACGGTAAAGTCGTAGGACGAGTCAACCACGTGGCCGTCCACCGATAATACCCGGAACTTTACCGTGTACTTGCCAGCGGCCAGTTCCGGCAGGGGCAGAACAATGGCGCGCGCGTCGTCGGGTGCGATGGTGGGCTTGGCGTCGGTGACAGGGGTCTTGTCGGCGTTGAGCACGGCCAGCGCCGCATAGTCCTTTTCGACTTCTTCATTGAACCAGAGCCGCACCTGCGTGGGCGTGACGGTGAGGACCGCCCGGCGCGGCGGTTCCGCCTTGACCAGCATCGCATGCGCCAGGGCGGGCGGGCTGTGCAGACTCACCGCCATGGCCATGATCAGCGCACTGCCCGCCATGACCCGCTTGAGGGCGGAAACCATCCATGATTCCATTCTGACTCCTCGTTCTGACTGCCGCCCCTAAAGGGGCGGAGGTATCTATTTGACTCTATTGCTTGCGTATGGTTCGGCCATGGCCTGCAGCCCCGGAATGGCCGCTGCGCTCAGGCAGCACTGCTATTCGCGGATTTGCGGCTGCGCAAAAAGAAAAACGCGGCCGCGCCGATGACGGCGGCGATGGCGAATATGAGGTAGGGCGATGTGCCTTTGGGCTCGCCTACCGAGAAGGGGAAGCGCGAGACATATTCTTCCTTGTCGCGTACGGTCACGAGGCCGACGAATTTGCCGGGCTGCATGAAATCGTATTCAAAGTTGATCGAGCCATTGGGATAGATCTTGGCCGGAATATGCAGGATGGTGATGGCGTCAAGGTTGCCTTCGGCACCCGCTTGCGCACCGGTATCGCGGATGATGCGCACTTCGGTGGGCAAGGGGCGCAGCGCTTCTTCAATATAGTCGAGGGCGACGACGGTGCGCCCGGTCGCCGGGATATCTTCGCAGAATTCCTTCTCCTGCGTGGCGTCGGGCTGGTAGCCGGTAAAGTGCATGGTAAACGGGCCGATCGTGAGTTTGCAGATGTCGTCCGCGAGGGAGAGTCCGCCGTGCGCCTGTACCTGCATGGAAAATGGCAGCCCGAGCGTAAGCATTAGCCCTATCAAGGCAGGTTTCAGAGATTGTAAGGACATTATCAAAATCACCTATAAAGGAATGACAAATCTGTAATCGGCTAATCCTGTATTTCAGTAGTACGGTCCAAGGCGCCGCCTAGGGCCGGCGAGAATCCCGCCAGCGCTGGACCCGTTTCGATTTCAGCAGCTTGTACGCAAGCAAGGACAGCAGCAGCAGGCCGATCAATGGCCCTACCGCGGTGCGAAATATATTCGCATAGTTGATCATCTGTACCCGCAAGGGATACTGGTAGCGTAAAGGAGGCTGTCCTTCCGCAGTGATGATGACGGTGTACAGTCCCTGATCCAGACTGGTCTCTCCCTTGATCACGCCGTCCGGGTGGTAGCTTGGACGCAGATAGGTCACGGTCTCATCTTCTGTTTCGCTGGTGCCTTTTATCACGCGCATGCCAATGGGCACGTCGCGCAGCGCCTGGTCTACCAGGTCCACCACCAGATAGGTGTCTCCCCCTTTGGGGATTTCCGTGCAATATTGTGCGCTCGGTTCGTGTTGGGGCTGGTAGGCGCTCAGGTGCACCATGCTGTCGCCGATGCGGCGTACGCAGCTGTCCTCTTCCAGTGAGACTTTTCCATGCGCAGCCACGCTGCCGGCATAAAGTGCGGTAACCAGGATGAGAGCCGCAGCACCTGCCTGCGTCACTTGCCTAACCACGAACGGGACCTCCCGCTTGGATATTACGATGCTTCACTGTTCCATCCGCTCTGATAGTGATGCCGATGCGGAGTAATTGCTGGATTTACTCACATTAAAAAACACCGATCCACCTTTCCGTCTGGCGACGGCGGCGGACCGGTGTTCAGCCTTGGTTGCTTAGAGCTTGGTGAATACCGGTATGACTGCACCGGCTATGCTGTTGATGTTGCGATCACCAGCGTCGTTCCAAGTCATCAGCAATCCGCCAAAACGGCTTTCCGGATCGCCCAGCAGTGCCATCAACCGCTGTACTTCCCATAGTGCATCCTTGGCTTCCATCTTCACTTCGCGCGTCTCGCCCGGTTGAATCGGTGCGTCGTTGTCCATGGACAAGCCGGTTGCCACCAGTTCTTTCGGATAGTTGCGGTCGAGATGTTTCAG
>JBKJYB010000283.1:0-3132 GCA_046716045.1 Nitrosospira sp. | reverse complement strand
ATTTGGCTACGCACTGACGGAATGTGTGCCATGGCAGGTGTCCCATCAATTGAGCAAATACCCGTTTTCCTGCATGCATAGGCAGACTCCTGACAAAAGTCAGAAGTTTGGCGCAAGTTGAAATCGGCTACCGAGAAATATGCCATTTAGTGAAATACACTCAATGAGTTACTATGCGCTCAAACTCAAATCTCCGGACAGTAGTGATTGAAATTATTCTTTTTGTAGAAATACCATCATCTGATAGCTGCTACCCTGATTTTTTCGTATTATATTAATCTCTACTCCAGTCAGGTAGTCCAGCCGAATTAATTATCATAAGCTGGATATTAAATATCCAGCAGAGGGAATTATGAAAACAGCACTTATTCCATTTACGCTTGGTTTACTCATATCGTCAGCAGCATTTGCCCAGGGATCTGGCCAAGGGTCGGAGCAACGGCAACAAAATATGATCGATCAGAGCAATGAATATCTGCTGAAGCAGCAACAGTCACAGCAGATGCAGCAGCAACAGCAGCAACAGCTGATGGATCAGAAGAAGCAACAGTTACAGCATATGCAGCGGCACCAGTTACAGCAGATGCCGCAGCAACAACTGCCCTATACAAGGTAGGAAGTGGTAATACATTCATTGTTACCAGCGAGCGGAACCGGAACCAATGGGAAAAATGGATTGCTGGCGTTTTAACGCGTCTCGCAGTACCCGCAATAGGGAAAGCCCCGGAAGTACCTTAGCCTTTTCGTTATCCTCGCTTGTCAATTTTGGCTTTTTTGTGACGGTTTATGAAGGCAAAGCAACACAAGCGGTCAGGAAGGAGGTTGAAGACTTATTGCCGCCCCTTCTTAGGAAAAACCGTTTTTCTTGAACTGCCCGTGCCAATAAACGATTGCGCTACCGGTTTTCCAATATTTCCGCCCGGACTCTTTTACCTCCCCTCATGCGGATAAGAATGAGAAGAATGACTGAGATAGATTGTTAATTCTAGAAAGATGTACGCCTGGCGGGTCAATTGGTTTTGAGCGAATTTTGGGGCAGGCCACGGTTTTCTCATGACTTATAGTTGTGACGGAATGTCCGCTGGTTTGGTGTTGCGGATTTCCACATCAGATAAGAGTTCGGTGGCCATGACGGGTAAAAGATTTTTCGGGTAAATGATTCACCCATTTTTTCCCCGGGGTTTTATCCGTATGTCAACGGAAGTAAAAAGACGCCACCGGACACTATTTGATCTCATCTGTTTGTTTTTAGTGACGATTTAAACGGGTTTGAATTTCTTTGAACTACTTGATGGTGCCGGGAGGGAGCATAAGGCATTCCAACCGTCACGTTAAAGCCGCGCCAGTCTTCGTTCCTGCGGTGGTAGGTTAAAGAAAGTACCACAAGAGTACCACAAACTGCTTTGACCTCTCACCCAAACTAGCTTTGATATTAAGATACAGCGATATTCAGAAAAATGGGAATCGAACCCGCACTGGATATTCATTTAAATTGTCTGAAGAGATACCTTAGATTGGGTGGCTGATGGGGGGCTGCACCTATGTATTTTAATCCAGTATCCATAAGGGTTTCAGGGTATATATAGGTGCCAGATGTAGGTGCCAAGTCTTTCCCTTAATCTATGGTCACTTTCTTGTTTTTTTTCGTTGGGCATTCTCTTCAGCCATCATGTGACTTATCTCCGCATCAATAATTGCGGATTTCCTCCGCTTCTGCTGGTCTTCGGCTTTTTCCCACTGCTCAAGCAGTTCTTCTTCCTTCTTTTGGTATTCCACTGGGTCCAGCTCCGAAGCCTTTAAAGCCGCCACATCGGCCACCAATTTTGCGAATCTAGCGTTTCCTTCATCTTCGTCTTTCCACTCTAAAACTACTTCTTGAAAAGCCTTGGCTTTGATTGCCTCTTGCTCCTCGAAAAGTATTAAGGTTTTTTCTTTGTATCTATGGAACAGTGCAAGCCGGGCTGGTCTGTTCTCCCACCTAATACGCTTCTCTACTCCATCCAGAGACCGCATCATTGCCAATCTCTTTTCGGCTCTTTCTTCATTGAACATATGCACCCTACCATTCGTGGTGGCATTTTTAAACTGCTCCTGCCAAAGGAGTTGTTTTAACTCCTCAGCCTTTACAAAGTCCTTTTCTTCTACAGCCTTCATCGAGAGGACACTTAATCTGTACTCCTCAGGCGTTTTAGGGAGCTTGCTTTTATCCAGTATAGGTTGCGGATAATCATAGTCCTCTGTAGTGCGAGGAACTGAGGATAGCCCCAGCATTCTTTCCACTGATTCTTTGGGGGCCTCAGTCCCGCTTCTTGTAGGTAAAGATGGGGGAATAAAGACGGGGACGCGTGAACCGCTATCCGTTCTAGTGGTGTCAATGCTGGTACCGCCAAAGGGGTCATGCCGAACTGTAGCGCTGTTTCCCTTGTTGTCATACCAGCTCTCTGTTCCTCCCAAATGCTGCCTTCCCTCAGCTTGGTAACCACCCGGACCAGTACAGGTTATCTCCCCACCAAAATACTTGGTGCAATTGGTCTGCGCAAACGTCAGCGGGGCGAAGAAGAATGAGAAGAGCAGCGGTCCGAGGAACAGGATGGGACAAAGAGCGCGAGGGAGTGAGGTACTCATTTTAGTTTATGCTTTTTATACCTTGTTTGGTTCGGTGCACACCTTATTGCGCTATTACAAGATCAAGATGAAGCTAAGCAGGAGAGGCGCAAGAAATGCGGGAACAAGTATCCATGAGTTTTTTAGCTGAAGTATCCCCGTTAACGTTCACTGTAGGTGTTCGAAATGAACAGCTAGAGTTGTAACTATTGGTTACACCAAGGTTTTCTATCCTATTCATCTGTAACCCGTTCATCAAAAGTCCGGCTTATCCATTGTTGTGTTATTCATTGCTTCTAGCAGCTTCAATGCTTGGTTATATCTTTCATACCGATTCGTTGAATCTGTAAGCAATAAGAAAAAGTTAAGTGCATCTGTTAAGGCCTGTGCTGCTTGCCGGTTATTCTCTGCTTCTACATTCATCCTCGGCGGTTCAGCGATACCAGAACCTTTAATTCTTTCATCCCCCATATCTTGATAGATTTTAGGGAAGTCCTTAGCCATCCAGCTGCGAATTGTGGTGTGCCC
>JBKJYB010000282.1:0-5092 GCA_046716045.1 Nitrosospira sp. | reverse complement strand
CTACGCGCGAATATTGCAATATACCATCGATCAGGTTACTCATGCGATGCACCCGGCTGACAAGTAGACGCATATGTTCTTTGCCTTCGTCATCGAATTTGTCCGCATAATCCGTGGAAAGCCAGTCTGCCAACGCTCCGATGGCACGTAATGGCGCCTTTAAGTCATGAGATACTACATGAGCGAAATTTCTTAATTCTTCATTGGCGCTTTCCAGTTCATCCATCAAACGCGCCTTCTGCTCTTCCACCAGCTTACGCTCACTGATGTCACGCACAATAGCGACAAACATGCGATGTTCTCCGCCTTGCATCTCGACCATCGCAAGATCCATGGGGAACGATGTGCCGTTTTTACGCAGGCCGATCACTTCACGGGTCACCCCAAGAGTTTTAGATCCTCTCATTTCCACATGTTGCCTGAAGTAGTCTGCATATTGACCTTGCTCTGGCCTTTGCCTCGGGAACAGCAGGTTGAAATTTTGCCCGGTAACTTCGCCTCCCGAATAACCAAAAATCTGCTCCGCAGCGGGGTTGAAGGTTTTAATCACGCCCTGTTCGTCAATCGAGGCAACGCCATCAATCAGATTACTCAGTAAGGCGCGGGTATGCGCCTCGCTATCGCGTATTTGGCCAATGGTGTCCACCAGACTATCCCGCATTTCCTTCAGCGCCTGCATAAGCTGGCCGATTTCATCCTTCGAACGGACCTCGATTTCCTGCATAAAATCACCTACGGCGACGCCTCGAGCAATTTTCACCACGTTCTCCAGAGGTCGAAAAATTGCATCACTGAGTACGACGCTGATCAGTGCCGCCAGTACCAGAGCGATGGCTATCGACGCGACCAGAATGTTACGTATGGTTTCGTAGCGGTTCTGCTCCCGGTCGTATTCCCGGCTGATTCCATCCAGTTGCAATTTGACCAACGCCTTGATGCTCGTATCGACCGGTGTATAAAGGGGGCGAACTTTTTCTATAAGAATTCGGTACGCTTCCCCAATTTCATTTTTACGTAAAGCGATGACCGCCGGCTTTATGCCCTCCGTGATAAATTTATCCCGATCCTCGGCGAATTGCGCGGCGAGCGCTTTTTCTTCCGCATCATGATGGCTTGAAATGTAAGCTTGCCAAGCTCGCGTCATTTTCTCGAGATCCTGGTCGACCACTTCGGTTTTGGTTCGAATAGTCTCAGGCGTTGGCATCATCAGGGCTGCCGTGACGGCAATCCGGTTTCGCAGCAGCAACGATTCAATTTCAGCGACTTGCTTCAGCGGAATGGCGCGATCATGGTAGACGGTTCTCAAGCCTTCGATCGCGTTACTCATGCCGAACAGGCCGAGCATTTCAATTCCCAGCAGAAACACTACCAGGACGGAGAGAATAAAGATCAGCCGCGATCTAATGGTCAAATTTTTTATCATGCTAAATCCGGTAGTTGGACGGGGTGAAGTGTGCAGTTTTTGGGGCGCAGGGCAAGGCGCAACGACGCGGAATGGTGCGACCACGCAGGGCGGAGCAGTGCCTTCCGCAGGAAGGTGTGACCCCGAAGCGGGATGCGGGCGCCTTGGAACGCGGTCGCGGCATCCCCTGCGCTGCCCGATCCCCGCTTCGCGGGGCCCCTCGTGCGACGCTTCGGGGGGCGCCCCATTCCAAGAAGTTGCAACGCCGCCATGTGCCGCAAAAACTGTGCAATTCACCCCGTAGCGGCCTCACCCAGAAGGTGAGAATCAAATAATACGAAATATTGTTATTAATCATAACACTGATCTACTAAATGAGCGGTCAACTACCGGATTTAGGATCATATAACCTGGATAATTCGGAAAATGGCAAAAGTCCTGAAAGTCTACCGCTTCAAGCCCGGCAAGTTGCTAGCCTGGGATGTCGTAAAGCCTCATGCGGTTAACCTTTGATTTTACTGCAACCCCATCTCTTGCGGAGTTGCTTTGCGGAGCTGCCGGGGCCAGATTGGAGACTGTGGATAAGACATGAAGAATTTTTTCGCGCCGCCGGACGGTCAGCTCCACAGATATTTCCGCTAAAAATAACGATAAAAAGCCTATAAGCGTCGCATTGGGGCTGGGAACCCACCGCAGGATCTTTGTTTCCCAAGCAGCGTTAATACAGTCAGAAAGTACTATTGAAAAATCAATGCTGATAAGTACAATGTTTTTAGCTTTTCTTGTATTCCACGTTTCTGGTCACACTGTTCACGATTCACTGGTTATTTTTTTGCAGTATCTGGCAGCCAACCCATATAAAGGATGAATAATCATGAAACTCAGCGCCTTATTTGCAGGATCCCTTTTCATGGCAGTCGCTGCCATGCCCGCCTCCGCTGATCAGATTGTGTACACAACTCCGCTTGGTGGGTCCAGCGAAGCTCCACCGAATGATTCTCCTGGCAATGGTACGGCAAGGGTCACCGTTGACTTCGATCTGGTGACGATGCGGGTTGAGGAGAGTTTCAGCGGCCTTCAGGGAAATGTTACCGCTTCGCATATCCATTGCTGTACGGCCGTACCCGGAGTGGGGAACATCAGTGTGGCGACTACGCTACCCACATTTACGGACTTTCCATCCGGCGTGACAGCGGGCACTTATGATCACACCTTCGATATGAAGGATGCGTCAAGCTACAATCCGGCATTCGTTACGGCCAATGGAAGCATCAGTGGCGCATTCAATGCACTGGTGGCAGGGCTGAACGGGGGTACGGCCTACGCGAATATTCACTCCAATATATTCCCCGGCGGTGAGATTCGCGGCTTTCTTGCACCTATCCCCGAACCCGAGGCCTATGCAATGCTGTTGGCTGGTCTTGCCATGTTAGGCGCGGTGGCTCGCCGCCGTCGTCGCGTTGTCTGACACGGGATAGGCGTCTTGACTTGAATAGCAACAAGGAGCCATTGGCTCCTTGTTTTTTGATCGGGTGCTTGCTGCGAATCAACGATTTTCATAGTTTGATTTGACTTCCCCGGTTTCTATCCAGAACCCACGCTGAATAACAGCCTAATAAGCAAGACGACACTGTTACGACGAGGCAGGGAAATGGGTTCATTCCACAATCTACCTGGATTTTCGTAAAGCTCTCATTAGTGCCGATAAATTTTGGTGAGCGATATCAACTGAATCGGGGGGATAATTTGTGCCGCCGGAATCATGAATCCGATGTCAACCTTGGAGGTTTGCTGCACCCCTTCCATATTTTCGCCTGTCTTTAGTCCCGTGCCATTTTGGGTTATCGATTTTTCTTCGTTCAATAGTTCTTCGATCTGACCAGAATGGCGAAGGGGCAAGACAGGGTGAATGTGCTGGAGCGAGCTTCCGGGTGTTACGCGTGTCTTCCTGAATATTGATGTTGCGTTTTTCTTTACTAAATCTTTTACATAATTCCGCCATAAAACGCATGTCTTCCAGTGACATAGACTTCATCGCGCTCATCACATCGATAACAAGAGCCTCGCTGGACTGATCAGATCGTATTCCGGTGTTCATGGCGCCTTTCCCGGTTGCGATCCACATTGGGTAAGCGCCGATTTTGGCCTCAATTTCAACCAAATTTCTTCTTGGAACGCCTCTGCTTTTCCAATTATGGAGTGCTTGTTCCGAAATGTTGAGCAGCAAAGCAACGGCGGCCTCATTTTTCGCTCCCCTGAGTTCTTTAGCTGCTTTTAGCAGACGTACATAGCTATCTTCCATTTTGTGTGGTCTGATCACGAATAATGTTTATTGTAAACAAACTGTTTAATGAGATAAACGGTTTGTTTGAAATTTGTCATACGAGAGATAGAAAGGTGGGGCAAAGATTAAAAATAAAACATCATCGATGCACAGGCGTCCGGCTTGAAAGAAGAGGATATTCTGATCGCACCCAATTACGCATAAATAGAATAATAACCTGGGCAATACAGGACGCTGCCTGTGCCGCATACCCAAATGGTATTACACTCACACTAATCCGCCGTTATTCGCCGAAAACGCTGTTCCCAAAGTAAAGTGGTAATCCGCGCTGACTGGCCGAAGCCAAAATTCAATCAAGCGGTGTCCTTCCGCGCATAAAATACTTCGAATTGCTCGAATGTCAGTGGCTGACTAAACAGGTAGCCCTGATAGGCGTCGCAACCATGCTGAGCGAGAAAACTTCTCTGCGCGTTAGTTTCCACGCCCTCGGCAATCACAGATAAGCCCATGCTTTTTGCCAGAACCAGGATGGCCCGGACAATAGTGGCGTCATGAGGGTCGATTAGCACATCCTGGATGAAGGACTGATCGATTTTTAGCCAACCCAGTGGCAGGCGCTTCAAATAATTGAGTGACGAATAACCGGTGCCGAAGTCGTCCAGGGCAAAGCCCACACCCCGGGTTTTCAGCGCAACCATTTTGGCGATGATATCTTCCACATTGTGCACGAGAAGGTTCTCGGTAAGCTCAAGTTTGAGTTTCTGGGGATTGGCGCCGGTATGGTCGAGTGCGGAGAACACCTGCTCGACGAAATCCGGATGGCGGAACTGGCGTGGGCTGACATTTATCGCCATATTAAGCTGAGCCGTCTCCGGCCGCGCCGACCAGGCCGACAACTGCGTGCACGCGGTTTCCAGCACCCAGTGGCCCAGGGGATAGATCAGGCCGGTTTCCTCGGCGTGAGGAATAAATTCGGCTGGAGGCAGCAGGCCACGCCGTGAATGCTGCCACCGCACCAGTGCTTCGACGCCTGTCACAAACCCATTACTGTCCACCTGGGGCTGATAATGCAGGAGAAACTCATTTCTCTCCAGACCCTTGCGCAAATCCGATTCAAGAACAACTCGGACGTTCACTACTTCCTGCATGCCCGGATCGAAGAAACACATGGCGTTACGGCCTGATGCCTTGGCCTGATACATGGCAAGGTCGGCCCGTTTCAGCAATTCGTCCATTGTGGCAGGCTGATCATTGAACAGGGCGATACCGATGCTCGGGGTGCTGTGGTGTTCATAGGCACCCAAACGGAACGGCTCATGGAACGCGGCGAGAATTCTTTCACACACTGTCTTTATATGAGCAACGGCTTCGTGAGAATGCGTGCTTAAATCGCCCGCCAGTACTAC
>JBKJYB010000281.1:0-3107 GCA_046716045.1 Nitrosospira sp. | reverse complement strand
GCTTGTGATCGGCAAAATCACCGGCAGTTTCGTTGCCTCATTGAACTCCTCCCGAGATACGACAAGGACGGGGCGCATGCCTTTCTGTTCAGTCTTGAACGGGAACCGAGGTTCCCGTTTTACATTTTCCGTCACATGTTATTGTTCATTGCGATTCAAAGAGGCATCGTGCAATCGGCAGTCGCAGCGACCTCTCCTAAAAGAAATAATTGAGGGAGAACACTCCTTCATTGTTATGATCATAGCGATTCAATTCCACCCGTAGATCAAGATCCTGTGATAGTGCATAGCGGGTTATAAATTGAGAAGTGAAAAACCGCTTGCTATCACCCAGGAAAAAAACCTGATAACTGGCCGCAAGTTTGATCCTCAAATTTTGAGTTATATCATAGTACGTGCCCACTTCAATATCGCCACCCAAACGATAATTTTGTTTCAAATTATCGGAAAACTCCGTTTTTACATCGATAAAGGAAAATAACAGCAGGGACGAGAGAGAATCTGGCCGATAGGAAACACCCCTCCCGTAAGTGCCTTTGACGGAATTACAATAGTTACAGTTGCGGTCTCTAAGCGTATCGATCTCCAGGTCTAGACGCCAAGAAGATTTGGCGAACAAGGGGTCATAGGGATTCATCGACGTTATAGAAAGAATTCTGGCCCGATCTAGTCTTATTCGCTCGGATTCCAGGTAATAACGGAAATTGAAATCCATGAAGATGATTTCCGAGTTTTTATCATACCCCACATCTTTAGCCATTAAATCGTGGTAGGCCGGACGATAGGCTAATTCCAGGAAAGGCTCATGCGCATTGTGTCCCATCCCTAACCGAAATCGATCTGTGCCGTGGCCGAGATCAGGTCGGCTGGAAAAGCGTGTGATTTCACCATTTGCATCGTCGGTATTTTGCAGACGGCTTCTAGCCAACAAAACTGAACGCGGTATTTTGATTTCTTTGTCGCTCTTCTCTTGCATGCTTTGATATTGCAGATAGTCCATATAAGCATTCAACACGAGTGCTTGTGATCGAGTGGAAAGGCTTCCAAATGTAGTATTTTCCGGGGAGATTTCCCCTTTAATCAGCTTTTGCAATATCGTCTTCTCGCCCTTGACCATCTTAAGGCGCTTATCATTCATCAGAGTGAGCACCGCGGGTCGGTACACGACTTTTTTTACCAGATCTTCTTGCGCCATCACGACTTTTACCGTATCGGTCGGGATCACACTAAAGAAAAACGGGTCTTTCAGTCGCAGATTCGGATTGGCAATCTCCAACAGGGAAAGCACATGGTAAGAGCAGTTTTCTTGGAAATAATAATAATCAAAATATGTCCCACCTAATTCCCATAAGTGCAGAAGCATCATGTTCAACTGGTCTTCGGTAAACTTGAGCTCATATTCCCAGAGATCCCGGCTTTCCCAATTGTTGTATTCCTGCACTTTAGTGTAATAAGGGAAAATTGCGAAGCGGCCTTCGAATGAACCTATCAAACCTTTTACCGCATATAAAAACGCATTTTCGGTATCTGGAACCGCAGCATAATTTGCACCATAGTTCATTAAATTATTGCCACTACCCATTCTCCGGCTATCGATCCGTATGAGGGTATGACCAAACATAGATGCCGGGTTGTTCATGAAATAAGATGCAAATACTAATGTTACCCCGGCCGGATCTAAAGCTTTCATCCAGCGGTCGAGTCGATCACATGCTTGTATTTCCAGTCGGGAGTCGAATGCTAATTGCTGATTTAACCATTTGAATCGGGCGGGAAAGTTACACTGTGGATGCTCCTTGCCTTCCGAAACTTCGGCTACCGGAACAAAGAAGCTGGCAAGCGTCGCTGCGAGTTCTGCTTCTGGATCAGTTTTGCCTTGGGGGGAATTAAAGAAGTCCATTCCATCGGCTTCACTAATCATGCCACCTAACAGTCGCGTGTCGTACTTTAAAAGCAGGTGCCAAACGCGCTCATGGGCGAGTTTTCTTTGCTTGGCTTGCTGTTGCAGTTCAGCCAAATAGTTGACAGCGTCTTGCTGTTTGGAATGGGCAGTTACAGGATATAAGCAAAAACAGGAAAGTAACCCAACGACAAAACAGATATGCCGCACAGCGGAGCTATAGGAGTGGCAACGATATAGAAACAAAACGGGTATAGGTGAACCTATACCCGTTTGTCATTTCTTAATTCACTGCGGCTTGCTTGATGTTACATGAACTTGCAAGTGTGGGATGACGAGTTAATTGATTTTCAAGCTTACTCAATAATTCAGTTGAAGTTGTTTGATCACTCGCTACTAAACTATCAAATTTAGCCTGAACCATCGCGCCAAATTCTTGATGGTTTCCTGCGGGACACTGATACAAGCTGGCCAGGGTATATAAGTTTTCACCTTTACCTTGCGCCATCTCTTTAACCAAACTCGTGTAATTCTCCTGCGCAAATATTTCTCGTTCTTTACTCTTTTTTATTAATCCATGGTCACCGCAATTTGAGGTTCCGGATGTAATTCCGAAAGTTTGGTTTCCTAATGTTCCATTGGTTGTTGCAGCAAAAACCTGCGATGCGCCTGGTTTTGATCCCATGAGCTCTGACCCTAGTCCACAACCTGCTGCGCCATATCCAGCGGCAAAAACAGATACAGGAAGTAAAAATAGAGAAGCTGCTGCTGCAATCCGGCTATATCGTCCCATAATTCTCTCTCCATAAAAGGTTGCTATCACTGTCATATTTAGATCAACGATAGTTTTAAAGTACCCAATTTCAAAAATCAAGAAAATAATCCAGGAAAAATAAATGGCCTTCTCCGCTAGACCAAATGACTGTACTGAAAGCCTCTAAGATTGTCAAATTTATACTGCATTTTAGTAAGTTAGACAAGTTCAGCCTTAACAATTGGAGTATTGCAAGTAGATGGCGGACCTCCCCAGGTCTTGAGCAACCTTGGGCTATGATTTGACCTTGGGAGAAAATCGTTTAAGTAAGAAGTGGCCCCGGGAATTTGAACAAGTCTATAAGTGGAAAATCTGCTACTTTTTGATAGGTCCCTGCGGGGCTTTGATATGGAGCAGAAAATGGCAAAAAGAGCGAGACGGACGCACTCAGCG
>JBKJYB010000280.1:0-2697 GCA_046716045.1 Nitrosospira sp. | reverse complement strand
CGCTGGTAGTTAGATTGGGTGCTCGAATGCCGCATTACCTCTCCGGTTTGTCACTTATCCCATTACTAGCCAGAATACCAGAGCAGCCACCACACCAATCAGTGAGATACAGGCAATAAACAGAAGCTTTACCCGGACTCGAAATACTTCAATGACTTCAACAATAAGCGCATTTTGTTCGGCGAGCGACTTGATTAACTCTGAGGACGATTTTTGTTCATCGCTCAATTCAACGATTCTTGTCTCTATCAGACGAATTCGTTTATCCAGATTGGCGAGACTATTACCAGCCGCTGAAGTTGAAGATCCGGTTGAAGCTTCGGCTGACGATTCCGCAAAAATGCTTGCGTCAGCCTTTGTTGCCGAAAAGAGACGTTTTGCTGCTTTGACGATATGCGGTGCCGACTCCAGCACATCTGCCCATGGAATGATCTTTAGCGCTGTCATCCAGCCGATTGCCATGTTTTAAGCCTCCACTCTCAAGCACATCCGATAAAAACCAGCTACGCATAAGACTTACATCCTGGCCAATACCGCTGCTACGGTGTCACCCATCGCGGCGGGAGTTGGGCAGATAGTGATGCCCAGATCTCTCAGCATGGCCACTTTCTCCCCGGCGCTTTCGCCGGCTGCCGAAATAATCGCGCCGGCATGCCCCATGCGACGGCCTTCCGGCGCGGTTAAACCTGCGATGTAGGCAATTAGCGGCTTGCTCATATGTTCTTTGGCAAAAACACCGGCTTCGACCTCCTGCGGCCCACCAATTTCACCGATCATGATCACTGCTTTGGTTTCGGTATCCTCTTCAAATATTTCAAGAATATCACGATGCGAGCTACCGATAATCGGATCACCGCCAATACCTACCGAGGTTGATATGCCAATACCCAATATTCTCATCTGATCAGCAGCTTCGTAGCCCAGCGTACCGGAACGACCGACAATTCCGACATTACCCTGAATATAGATATGCCCGGGCATAATTCCCAGCATCGCGCGTCCTGGGCTAATGGTCCCGGCACAGTTCGGGCCAGTCAGAACCATTCTTTTTTCAACAGGAAAGCGACGCAAAAAGTTCTTGACGGTCATCATATCCTGGGTGGGAATACCATCGGTAATCGCCGCACAGTATTTAATGCCGGCATCAGCCGCTTCCATGATTGAATCCGCCGCGAATGCCGGCGGAACAAATATAATGCTCGCTTCGGCTCCGGCCTGTTGTACAGCTTCTTTTACCGTATTAAAAACAGGCAGACCCAAGTGCTGCTGACCACCCTTGCCAGGGGTAACGCCCCCCACGACATTAGACCCATACCTGATCATATCCTGCGCATGGAAGGTACCGATTTTACCGGTGAAACCTTGAACGATAATACGCGTAGTCTCGTTAATTAAGATTGCCATCTATTTTCCTATGCTTTCTTCCGCAACGACTTCATTGCGAGCCCGGACAACTTTATCAGCCGCTTCCGCCAGCGTGCCCGCCGTAATGATGGGCAAGCCGCTCTCGGCAATGATCCGCTGGCCTTCCTCAACATTTGTGCCTGATAAACGCACAACCAATGGGACGCTCATGCCGATATTCCTTACCGCATGCACGACACCTTCGGCGATCCAATCACAACGATTAATCCCGGCAAATATATTAACCAGCATCGCCTTGACCCCTTTGTCAGCCAAAACCAAGCGAAACGCTTTTTCCGTGCGCTCTGCGGAGGCACCACCGCCAACGTCAAGAAAGTTCGCGGGTTCCCCGCCAGCGAGCTTGATCATATCCATGGTGGCCATGGCCAGACCCGCGCCGTTAATCATGCAGCCGATGTCGCCGTCCAGACCCACATAACTCAGGCCGTGGTCCGCAGCCGCTACCTCTCGGGGATCTCCCTGAGTCTTATCCCGCAACTCGGCAATTTCATGACGGCGAAACAAAGCGTTGTCATCAAAACTTATCTTGGCATCCAGTATGATTAATTCGCCGCTACCGGTGATAACCAATGGATTGATTTCCAGCATACTTGCATCAAGGTCGCGCAACGCGCGATAGCAGCCCTTTATGGTTTTGACGGCATGACTTAGTTGCATAGTTTCCAACCCCAATGCGAATGCCATCTCGCGTGCCTGAAAGTCCTGAAGACCGACGGCCGGTTCAATATAAATTTTTTTTACTGCGTCAGGATTTGTTTCAGCTAATTCCTCAATTTCCATTCCACCCTGGGCGGAACCTATCATGACGATACGTTCAGAGCTTCGATCAATCAAAAAACAGAGATACAGTTCTTTTGCGATATCCGTTCCTGCTTCAATATACACTCTTGAACAAATCTTACCCGCCGGCCCGGTTTGATGAGTAATCAGATTTTTTCCCAGCAGTTCTTCGGCTGCCTCTTCAACTTCGTCATGAGTGTTGCAGATCTTGATACCTCCGGCTTTACCACGCGCTCCTGAATGAATCTGCGCCTTTACCACCCAAACATTTCCGTCGATCTCTCTGGCACGCTGGACACTTTCTTCGGGACTGTAAGCCAAGCCACCTTCTGCGATCTTAACGCCATACTTTGCCAAAATCTCTTTCGCCTGATACTCGTGAATATCCAATACATCACCTTAACTGTTTAAAGAATAAAAATAGTTCACCTGAATCCTATGGGCGACTGGGTCGGAAACGGATCATGCCTGCGATTGCGGAATTGGGAGACA
>JBKJYB010000279.1:0-3506 GCA_046716045.1 Nitrosospira sp. | reverse complement strand
CGTTCGATCCAGATATAATGCGCGGCTACAGGGAGCGCGGGGAATAACCCCGCCAGCACAAGGGACACACGGATAAGCAGTATTTTAAGCATGGTGTATTTCCTTAAAAAACATGGAATGGCTCCACTTGGAAAAGCGGGCGCGATAGAAGCAGCAAGGAGGATGATCTGTATCGCAGTTTATCACCCTGTATCATGTGTTGGGAGCGTTATTCTAATCCGTTAATCAGCCCTGAAAACCTTATGTAGTGTGGAGATACGGGATTCTGGAGAAAACTTTGAGGGGTTGACCTGCATCATCGCCTGAACTATTACGTAATGTCCACGAGGTTTCGATTTCTGACATTCAACCCCGAGGCACTATTCATCCACCCGACGTATGGCAGGCCTGTGCTGATATCCGGAACAAAGCA
Organism: Nitrosospira sp.; assembly: GCA_046716045.1. GTDB lineage: Bacteria > Pseudomonadota > Gammaproteobacteria > Burkholderiales > Nitrosomonadaceae > Nitrosospira. The sequence continues at coordinate 3,094 of JBKJYB010000279.1, read as the reverse complement.
GCCACCGGATAGACAGCTCATTTCGGCATTAGTCGAGACCACCCACTTTGATACAGACGAGCATGATTGATAGCGGCATATTCTTTTCCATCGTGATAACAGCAAAACGCCAGCTTTTGGTGGAATCCCCGATCAGCCGAACAGTATTCTGAAAATAATAAGCATATCGATTGAGAAGTATACGTCAGTAATATGAATGAACGCTACCATACGGCAACATACAAACCGCTATATTGCGTAATGCAAGTTGTTTTTACAACACCAGCATAATCACGCATTGTTTCATTTTATGGCATCCCTATATCGGTATTTCTATTCCCCGCCTCTCCCTGGAAATTTAAGCTTATATATCACTGCAAACCCGAATGATAACGGGAAGCCCAAGCAAATATGAGCTTTGAATCAGAAGTCCGCAGTCCGGAAGACCGGATTCACCAAAATCCCACCCGTTCATCCAGGCAGACGCAAAACGCTTATGCGTGGCGCGATGTGCTGGCAAAGTCCGCGCTATTTTTTTTTGGCATCGCGTTATGGAGTAAAGGGCTGAGTTTCTATGCGTATTACCTTCTAATCCTGGCCTGGATTTTGGACGGTAGCCTGGCCAGGTTTGGGGAGACGATAAAAGAACCATTCGTATTGGCGATGCTTATCCTATGTACCGTGCTCGCTCTTGGAATCCTATGGAGTGACTATCCTAAACTCGGGTTTAAGGTATGGAATAGATACTTTGCATACTTGATCTTTATTCCCTATTTATCCATTTTGAACAAAGCGCGGTTACCTTGGGCGATTGGTGGCGCGCTTATCGGTTATCTCGGTGTACTCCTCATCGGCGTATATCAGTGGCTAATTATGGGCGCACAAGGTATTCCGCCTCTTAAAATAACTTACTTGGATTTTTCCGCGATGCTCGGGATTGGGGTCATACTGACGCTTTACCTCGCAGGCACCAGCAGTAATAAAAAGGCAGGATCATTGTTATGGCTTCTGGCAATTTTTTTACTGTTCGTCCAGTTTAATCAGAATGCGCGCGGACTACTTCTCGCCACTCTTATTTCATCCCTACTGTTGATTTTTTTGCTTCAGAGAAAAGAAATCAAAAAACTTCTCACTGTTACGGCAGTGATACTCATTGTGATAGGGCTTTTTGCGTACAGCAGCACCAGTTTCCAGCAAAGATTGACTCAAGCCAAGAGTGATATTGAATTATCCAGCCGGGGGAAATTTGACACTAGTCTGGGATACCGCCTCGCCATCACGGACGTCGGCTTGCATGGCATCAAGGAGCGGCCGTTGTTCGGTCATGGCACGGGAATGGCAGTACACTATTTTGACAAAACTGTCGAGACTTACAAAGGCGGTCTCTACAAAGATTTGCCGAAATTTCTCAATACCTATCATTACCACAATGACTGGATTGAGATCGGCATGCAGGTGGGGGCGCTTGGCATGCTGGCGCATGCTTTTTTCTTGTGGAGCTGGTTTCGAACACTGAAAGCATACCAGTTAAGCATTCTGGGGGCAGTATTTATGTGTTTTATTGTTCTGTTTGGACTAACAGATGTGTTTGTAATATTTAGGCAAAACGTATACTTGCTTCTCGTCATTACCGCCATCGGGATCGCTTGGCAAAAAGCGTATGGGACGGCTTCTCTTCAGACAGGAAACTGTCACGTGTGCGCCTGATGCGCGTATGTTTCATATCGCATTCAGCTGACAGGTACGGCGCTGAACTCGCCCTGCTTGAGCTGCTAAGAGGTCTGGTCGAGATGGGCGTCGATTGCAAGGTACTTGTTCCTGAGAGAGGCCCTCTCCTAACAGCGCTTGATCAGCTGCATATCGAGTGGCGGGTCATTAACTATCCCCGCTGGGCATCCGGGCCTCGACGCCGGGGAATATTTCGTCGCATTAAGCGAACGCTTGGGGCATTGTTTTGGACAATTCCTATAGCGCGAACACTTGTGAAATGGCGCTGCGACGCAGTTTATACCAATACAGTTGTTGTGGGTGCCGGTGCATTGGCGGCATGGCTGATACGCCGGCCTCATATCTGGCATCTGCATGAGTCGGGATATTGTCGTGAACGACTGTTCGACTTGGGAAAACATGCTCCGCGCTTGATTGACCGACTCTCAGCTAGCGTTATTGCCATCTCTCACGCAGTGGAGAATGAATACGCTCGCTATATAAGTCCACATAAATTGCGTGTAATTTATCAGGCGGTGACACTACCGGAGACAAATGAGAGCTTAGGGGATCGGGTCGAGAATGGGCGGCGTTTCAGGTGCGCTATAGTCGGTTCACTGCAGGCTTCAAAAGGTCAAGACGAAGCAATTGCTGCATTGGCAGAATTAGTGCGCCGTGGAGTCGATGCCGAGTTACTGATTGTCGGTACTGGCAGCAATCGTTTTCGCAACTCTCTGGTGCAGCAAGTAAGATATCATAGCCTGGAAGAGCGGGTCATTTTTCATGGTTACGCGGAAGATCCACTGCCGCTGATTCGTGCAGCTGATGTGATTCTCATGTGTTCGCGCTTTGAGGCATTTGGGCGAGTGACGGTGGAAACAATGCTTGTTGGGAAGCCAATAATAGGCACCGCCAGTGGAGGAACAAGAGAATTGATTGAGGATGGAAAAACCGGTCTGTTGTATATGCCTGGTAATCATAACGAGCTTTCTGACAAAATACAGTATTTGTATGAGAATCCGGAGGAAAGAGCAAAGCTGGGCACTGCCGCGCTCATTTGGGCCGAAGGTCGTTTCAATCGGAAGCGATATGCTAAACAGGTACTTGATCTATTGAATGAAATATTGATGAGGCCTGGTTAATTCAGAATTGTGTATGACAGACCTGCTTTGTCATCAGTAGATTTAGAGCTGAATTACCATCACTCGTTTGTTGATTACCAACGAATATCGTAGTGAGTCGGCTTTAGGAAGGATCAGGGAATTCTGCCACCAATTACATTGAGCGGAGTCCGATTTAGTGGACGGGCAAGTCATCTGAATTATGCCGCGGATTGTTGCCTGCTGGCGTAAAACTGGTTAGCGAAATCAGCGGGTACTTGATTGCCAATTTTCGCATGACGTCGACT
>JBKJYB010000278.1:0-4222 GCA_046716045.1 Nitrosospira sp. | reverse complement strand
GCCTTGTTTGCTACAAAAGTGATAGTCTTGGTTTCTCCCGCCTTAAGTACTTCTTTAATTCCATAGTCGTCAATGGAAAATCCCTCGCTGATGGGGGATTTATTCTCTATGGTAATCTTTACTGAAGCCCCTTTCTTGACAGTCAACGTCTCGGGTTCATTAAGAACATTGAAAGCACGAATGTTCTTGACTGTCACACCTTCGACGTTGAGCTCGGGAATATTGGTGTCATAAGCATTGATAATTACCTTAAATTTTTGTTCCGCTGCTTGGGCAGTCCCTACTAGCAGCAACCCAGAAACAAAACCCGCAACGATCGTTTTAGTTATTTTCATGATGATTTTCCTTTTCTCGAATTTACGTTTTAATGAAATAGCATACACTCTTGGCGGTACCTGAAATTCCTTGCGCCAGGAGTGTAATTCTGTGGGTGACCTTTTTAAGGGTTCACCGTTTTGATTCCAGTTTGACACTCTAGAGGGGATAATCGCGGATGTCAATCGTAAGCCTTTCCGTCAAATATACAGTTGAGATATGGTGTCTTGCCCGATGCGATCAACTCATATCCGGGTTTACCGTCAGCTGCGCAATCGTGCCCTTCTCGATTGCATTCAGCATGACGCGTAAACAGCGTGCGCAGCCCGGTTTTTTCGCGTCCGGTGCAACGAGAAGTTGGGCACTGTCTTCACGTATGGCTGGCAAAAGAGGAGGGATCGAGTCCCCTGGCAAGGCTGCGTCCCTAGTTCTGGAGAAGTTGCGAATTCTCGGAGGGAAGGAGCCGTGTCATCAACGGATGCTCTGTTTCTTTATCTTTTTTTCCAGTTTTATCAGGCGCTTGTTCAGTTCTATGTAATCCTCGATTTTCGTTGCTACAAAAAATCGAGTGGCAGTAATGGCTTCGCTAAGTTCAGTAACCCTGGTTGCTAAATCCGCTCGCGTTTCAGCTTCAGGAATCTCACTTAAGATTCGCTGGATGTGGTTAAAGTACTCGGCAATATCTGTATCATTCTGACTTTCGATAGGAGGCTTTAGGGAGGAATTCGACATATTTGTTCAAATAGAGATAAATATTTATCTTAAGTTCCATTCGAGATTCTTACTATAGGTCTTTAGCGGGTTTTCTTTTGGGTAACTGGATTTCATCGCCTTCAAGAAGTTCGGAAACGTCGATCTTATATAAATTTGCCAACGTCAACAATCACCCGGAAAACCTCTATCGGTTGATCCAGCCAATACAGAACCCGATATCATCGGCATGAGACGAGTTAAGGGCAGGACTGCTGAAAAGCGCGGAAGTGGAAGGAGCCTGATTTTACATGCATCGGCAGGGCTTGTGTGCGCCGTTACACGCCAATGTTGATTAAGCTAATAATTTAGAAGAGAAAATATCCCAATGAATGACTTTGCAACTGCTGGAAGGCTTCTACGGTCATATCACAGCTAACGTTCCATGAAAGCATTGTGGATCTATCAACAGTATATAATTGTGCGAAGCGATGATACCACAGCGTGGGATATAAACAGGCATCGTGGATCTACCAATATTGTAATAAGTGATTAAAATTACAACCACAACCCAGAAAGAGTGTTGAAATCGAGTGTCATGTCATACATATCCACAATATTTTGATAATGAACAGCTCATAAAAACTTGCGGCTAAGTCAAAGCGCTTATCTCCTCTCATCCTCAAACCCGCTTCGGCGGATTTTTTATTGGTGTGCCCGGCAGGGAGCACTTACTTGGAGGTGGAAGTCTACCAATGATGGAGGGATCTATGAGAATTTTGATGGCCTCTCAGCCATGGGCGGTGTTACCGGCACCGGCATGACAGTATCATTCAGTGGCACGGGAGCCGGCATAGCCTCTCTTCCTAACGTTTTGGGGCAGTACGCCGCACCGTTCATTTCGGGGGGCAATGGCGCGGTGTTTGGAAATTTTCAGGCTGATGGCTCGGACATGACCCAGTATCTGGTTACTGGCATTGGCGAGGTCACGCTGCAATTAGATGAACATAACCAGTATTTTGGCCTGCTGTGGGGTTCGGTTGATAATTACAACACGTTGTCTTTCTATGACAGCGGCGCCTTCCCTTTTAGTCTCACCGGTCTCGAGGTTGATATCCTGGCCAATGGCGATCAAGGAGCTGGTGGCACGTTCTATGTGAACATCAATTCTGACACCCCTTTTGACAGAGTGGTTGCCTCAAGCACAGCGTACACGTTTGAGTTCGATAATGTAGCTCTGGTTCGTGATCCTATTCCACTCTCTGTTATTGGCGTGCCCGAACCCGGCACTCTGGCTCCTCTGGGCCTTGGCTTGCTCGGAAGTATCGCTGCTCGCCGTCGTCGGCCTGAATAATCGAAGATATGCATTAACGCCTCATTGTGCAACAACCAGCCCCCAACTCCGCTTCGATGGGGTTTTTCATTTTTGCCTCGTAGGCCGAAATTCTTCCTGTTTCAACACGTCAACCGCCACGCTAGACCCACGGTAATCTGTACAGTAACAAAATAACGGAACTGTGGATAATTGACTTGCATCTAGCTATGATGCCCGAAGGCCAACGATTAACCTTTCAGGATTCCTATATGCAAGTCACCGAAGCTGCTGACATTATCGACGAGATAATTTTATCTCTAAAGAGAGATCCGGACCAATTTAAGCTTTCGTTCAGCGTCATAGAACAACAAGTAACCGTTTCCAATGGGGGAGCCGGATTAAACATGACGCTTTCAGGCGACGGCGTCGACTCTTCCGCCGCCGGAAATGGTGTTAACCTTTCCAAGGTGACCATCGAACTAGTCCGAGAGAAAGGTGCTCAGGTTTTTGAGGAGCAATTTAATTTCCTGCTCCAAGACCTAAGGGAAATCGCGGACCAACTGCGGTCACCATCGCCAGACAAATCATTGATTCAGGAGATTCTCGCTTCTTTTAGGGGGTCATGGATCCCAGGTGTAATTATGGGTGTAGTCGAGAATGCCGTGTCCAAAGCAATCGGCTCTTATACGGGTGGGTGAAAGCTCTTCATAAAGGCGGCATAAGCAATTGCTGCCCGAATCTTCCTCCTCCCAGGAATTTAACCTGTTTTTGATATCTATGGTATCAGATCGCTTTTCGTTTCATTTGGTATAATATTTTATACATAACATGAAACCCGAAAAAGAGATTCGGCGGATAGGCTCCGCCTACGACGATCTGCTGGCATTTCCGGATAAGCCCCGACGGGCAGCCGGCTTCCAGCTCAGTAGGGTACAGGCGGGGCTGGAGCCCGAGGACTGGCGGGCATTCGACGCGGTAGGCGCAGGGACACGGGAAATCCGCATTCGGGAAAGCAGCGGCATTTACTGGGTGATGTATGTTGCAAAGTTGAGGAAGCCCTATATATCCTGCACTGCTTTCAGAAAAAGACACAGGCAACCCGCAAGCGGGATAAGGATATTGCGGAGGCACGCTATCGTACTGTCATCAATATGAGGAGAGACAGAAAATGAAGATCGATACCGAGATCCGGCATGTGACCAAGCCGGGAGCGAATTTGTTTCTGAAACTTGGATTTTCCGCTGAAGAAGCGGAGTGTCTCCATGAAGCTTCGCGGAAGCAGATCAATGATACACGGTTGCTCAAGGAGCAGTTGATGATGGAACTGGCAGGATGGATCGCGCAGCATCAGCTCAAGCAGGCGGAGGCCGCCAGAATCCTCATGGTGTCGCGCCCGCGCGTTTCAGATGTGATAAACAAGAAAGCAGCCAAGTTCACCATCGATGCGCTGGTCGAAATGCTGAGCCGGATCGGCAAGCCAGTACGGTTGACGGTCGATTAATCCAAGCTAAACTTGGCCCGCTCCCGCTCCCGAAATCAGTACCGGTCTAAAATGGAAATTTCCGACTCTTTGAGCCTGCCGGATAAGGGTTTCCCCTCGTCCGGCTGGCGAATCGGCTCGCGTTGCAGCGTACTCTCGATGCGGAGCTTCCCAGCAAGAAATCCCTGTCGCCCAGCGACGGCCACCACCGAAACCGTTAACCCAGATCGCCGAAACTCATGGACGAGACGAGGCGATTTTCGATGCTTACGCCAGCGGTGGTTACAGTTTGAAGGAGATCGGAGATCATTTCAGATTGCATTACTCCCGGGTGAGTCGCATTGTGAAGCAGCAACGATTGGCAAACAGCAAGACTTGACCCAATACTGTTCGGATAAGTAAATATCCGAACAGTATTGAGA
>JBKJYB010000277.1:0-4289 GCA_046716045.1 Nitrosospira sp. | reverse complement strand
GGCCGATGTGAATGCCCGGCTGGACAATGGCGCGACCGCATTGATGCTGGCCTCGCAGATGGGCCACGCGGGAGTGATACAGGCACTGCTCGCCGCCAAGGCTGATGTGAATGCCAAAGCAGGTAATAGCGCTACAGCACTGATGCTGGCGTCGAAGTATCGTCGTGAAGACGTGGTAAAGCTCCTTAAGGAGGCGGGTGCCAAATAATCAGGCACACCTCGTCAAATCAAACTATCGACCCGGCGAGCAAGCTGTATAAATGTCATACCGGCGGAAGCCGGTATCCAATGGTGTTCAAAGCGCGCCACATTGTTGGCTTGAACTGGATTCCGGGTCAAGCCCGGAATGACGGAATTCATAGAATTTTCTCGCCGGATTAATAAATTTGGCAGTTGCGGCCAAATTCACCAAAAATACGTCAGGTAGCGCAGGAAATCCAATAAGCCCCTTTAAAAACCATGCCGCACCTATTGTTATGTCCAGGAAAGGGCGTACTGTTCCGGGAAGGGGCCGGACTTGTAGTCGATAGGTGCATTTGCCTTGATACTCTGTCTCGTCAAGACTTGGCGCACCATCTCAGGGATCATGACCATTCCAACGTAGCGTCCCAGGCATTCATGACTGCCGAAACCGAAATGGAAATAATTGTACCAATTGCGTTGCGGAATAAACTCATCCGGTGATTCAAATGCCCGTTCATCAAACATTGCCGACAGGGTAACCGGCAAAACATGGGTGCCCGCGCGAAGGACGGTTGCATGCCCGGTACCCTTGGCAGCGGTGTAATCACTTGCGGTTGTGCGAAACAAATAGGGGGTAATCGGCACAAAGCGCAGAGCCTCCCAGACGATGCCATCGAATTCGGCGGGCGTGTCCTTTAGCGCGGCGGTCTTGGCCTTTGCAACCCACTCCGGACGTTCCATCAGATACTGGATGATCTGGGCAACCGCCTGCGCGGTGGTCTCGATTGCACCAATCAAAAGGCCGCCGGCATTCAGTCCCAGACGCTTGATGTCGAAATCCAGTTGCTTCGGGTAATCCGTGCGCAACATTCTGGTTACGATATCATCGTCCAGCCGCACAAGGGTTGAAAGGGTTATTTCCTCCGCTTTTACCTGTAGCAGGCGGCGAGCGATAAGTTCAACGATGAACATGCCGAGGTCTTTGGAAGTTTCATTATGGCGATCAATGATGTGCTGGGATTTTTCCGGGGGCAGCAGATCGAAAGGCTGATTGTGGAAGGTATCCCATTGGTTCCAGTAAGACCATTCGATCAAATCACGCCGTTTCGCTCCGGTTAGCCCGAAATATTCTCGCACCAGCGTGGCTGGCACCATGCGGCAATAATTGTTGACCAGCTCAATGTTGCCATTGGCGGTGTCGAGTATCTCCTTGGAGACATTCGCCACCATTTCGCGCACAGCAGGTAGATCGTCGCGATTCAGCATACATTGCATCAGCGATTTTTCGCGCGTATGCAGGGCATCATCGTCATGCATCATCAGGTAATCGGCCATTTTTGGAACATAGGGCTTAACCGTGAACACCTTAGGCATGCTCAGCACTTCCCTGACATCGTCGAAACGTGTGACCAGGGTGAATTTGGGTGTTATCAGAATGGGGCGCTTTTCACGCAACTCCTTAAAAAACGGTAACGGTTCTGTATCGATCCAGCGGCGCGCCAATGGAGATTTATCTGCATCGGCGGCGGCGTCATACTGCTCCAGGTAGTTTGCGCTCATCGGTAGCTCCCTTATGGTTTATAGGTCATACATATCAAAAATCGTGATGATCAGGAATCGTGGAGCCGATCATAGTGTTTTCAGGTATTCGAGCAAATCGAGACGTTCTTCTTTCGACATGGGATACAGGCATTTACCTCTAATGGATTTATCCACAAGTTCGTCTTTAATTGTCTCATCCATACATTGATCCTTGATCTTCTGATCCACAGGTCCATCAGACTCGTCGACAGTACGTTTGACCCCGTAGTCGTGTCCGGCATTGCTATTGCCGCTAATGTCTGTTTTAAACATGAAGCCACCATACCCCGTACTTTTCAAGCCTACTTTAACAGGGTCGAATTCGCGTGAACCAACTTCAAACTCGTCAGGCCGATATTCACCGTCTTGCGGATCTCCTGGACGTTTCTTGGGCAATAATAAATCATGGAGCGTTGGCACCGAGCCATTATGCAGATAAGGCGCGGTTGCCCAGATGCCATTCAGCGGCCGTGCCTTATAAGATTTTAAGGATGCGACTGGATTGGCCGTGGTGTCTGGATCGTAATCACCGTGCTTGATCGATGATTTGATCTCGTTATGACGGACCCCTGCCGCCAAATTGGAAATCCAGTCGATCCAGCGGCGTAAAAACCATTTATCCTGATCGGGAGTGGCGACAACCCCAATAGTCGCTCGGGTCAGCAAGGCCGCAACCGGCGCCCGCCGATCCAGCAAAACATCGCCCACACTCATGCCAACATACTGATTACGCAGAATGCCCGAGAAGCCCTGGTAAGTTACGCTATTTTCAGCCATCTGGGGGTCCGTACCCACATCGCTCGCCCTCGACATATGCGCCACGACGCGGCGATCAGGATCGTTGCGCTGAATTCTTGCATGGCAGCTCACACAATGCTTATTGAACAAGGATCTCCCATTCGCAAGGCGGGTCTCGTCAATGGGTGGAAGAGTATCCTCCGGCCATAACGGAGATTGCAGACTCAACAGACGCGCTTCGATAAGGCGCAGGTTCTGGACATTAACGGAAGAATAATAGCTGATATGACGACCATAGAAACCCTGCCCATTGATGAAGGCGGATAGCGAAAAACCTTTATTTTCTGTCCAGTCAAGTGTGCCGAATACGCCTATCGCCTCTCCAGCGTTGCGTGCGATCGCCTTAAGCCCGGCATTTTCCGTGAGGCCGTTCCACTGAACATAGTCATGCTGAGGCGTGTCCCACAGAAACGGGTAGCTTACCGGTGCATCAGGCGGATTAAATAGCTTCTTCCGTAAACGCCCAAGTGCTTCCCAGCCGTTCTTCTCGTTCAAAGTCTTCACGATATTTTCGACGATATAATCTCGTTCAGCGCCGCTGAGGACGTTACCCGCTTCATTTGTTATTGACTTTATCTGTTCCTCTGTCATCACGTGGTCACCCATTATCCTGGGGTCACGCAATAGTTCTTTAAGCTCTTTTACGTTGATGACATGTTCCAGAACTCTGTTGTAAATGCGTCCGAACGCATCCAGCCGCGCGTAGCCGTAATGGAGGCTGCTGTAGTTGATCGTAATGTAACTGGCGAGACGCTCGCGATATTTCTTGAGGTCTGTGAGCACTTCGGCTTCCGTCGCGTAATTGCCGCGGGACAAGACATTTTTCACAAACCGGTTTCGAACCTCCTCGTTTTCGAGGGTTGCTATCAAGGCGCGGACGATATCCGCCATGAAAGTTTCCATATCAGCGCTTGCCGGGCCGCCATCGATCCGTATCCCTTTGCCCTTATAGTTTATTTGTCCGGTATGGCAGGCGGAGCAAGTCAAACCGAGATACTCTTTACCCTGATAGTCATCCTTGACGAACCCGACCGGCAGCCCATCCGGGTTACTGGAAGTGGTCTTCTGCGGCAGATAGCGATAGCGATTCATGTTCTCGTTGGAGCGAAACGGCTCGGATTTGCCAACCTGCTCCAGTGCCAGGAAAAAATCGTAGGGCATCATGTCGGACCCCTGCGTAATGGTGTAAAACCAGAGACTGTCGGCGGGCGTCCATCCCTGATCAAGATACTTTACGGCCGTAAAGCTGTCGCCAAAAACATCCTGCTTCACTGTTGTTGCGCCGCGATCCGGGTCGGCGTCAAGTGCCGCGCAGGCTGGCAAGAGTGCGAGCACAAGAATTAATACAGGAATAGAAAATATACGTCGTTTTTCTAACGCGATTGAAAATTGGTTCACGGTGTCCCCTTTTATGGCGAGAATGCAGTTCTTATGCAATTATTATAGTTGATTCCTGAGAAATATCCTGGCAGGCAACGCGAAAGAGCGGATTCACCATAATACTCGCGTCACGCCTACCGTATGGCCAGAGCAGTCAAAACCGTCGGCGGATGCGGTGTGGTCTCGTCGCGGGTGCGTTTCAGGCTATAATTAGATGATTGACCCCACTAAACATCATGTTCCGTTCGCGACGCTCATAATTTACCGGCCGCGCCCGCAAAAAACCATTTTATGAATGTTTTTTACGAAGAGGAAGGTGCCTTCAAAGTAGGCGCTATCCTTGCCGA
>JBKJYB010000276.1:0-3190 GCA_046716045.1 Nitrosospira sp. | reverse complement strand
ACGTGTGATCATTTCCTCCGGACTGCCTGCCGTGATGTGAAATTGGCAAGCAATGCCCGCCTGACCCAGCAAGTCACGTGCGGCTTGTAACCCCTTCATACCTTCTTCCTGATGATATAAGTTGATGCTCTCTTTGTCGATAAACAGGGTTACATTCCCGTGCTGTGGAAATTGCACGTTCAGTAAGTGAATTTCCGGCGCTTCCTTGTACCAATCGAGCAGTTTAATGAATTCTGCAACCGCTTTATTGGAAGCATCAGAGCCATCCACTGGCAGCAGGAATTTCAACATTGTATCTCCGTCAATGCGTCAATTATGTTCTCGGTGGCCACAATCCTTCAGTTGACCGCGCTCATCTTTAGTTCATTTGCCACTCATTTTTCAGCTCGGCGCCATACCCCGTAATGACTTTTTGCACCCGGGTAAACTTCCCCTGTTGTGGTGAGTTCGTTACAAGGGCAGATTCAGGATAATGGTTTGTTTATGTCATCCGCCAGGTCAACAATAGGCACCATTTTTGCCTGTGCCCTTGCTGCAAGCCATTTACCGATCACCACTACCAGTAATACGCCGCCGGCAGGAACCAGCCAATGTAAAAAGGCCGCATTAACATTAACCCATTCCTTGGTGACAGCGTCGGTAACACTCATATCCCCCGCGATCCAGCCGAGCAAGCCGGCACCCATGACAATAACGGCGGGAAAACGGTCCATAAGTTTCATTACCAATTTGCTGCCCCAAACAATAATGGGTACGCTCACCACCAAACCGAAAATGACCAGACCAATACTATCCTTGGCGGCGCCGGCAATGGCGATGACGTTATCGAGGCTCATTACCGCATCGGCGATGATAATAGTCTTTATCGCACCCAGCAGCGTGGTGCTGGCATCGACTTGATGCCCGCTGCTGTCCGGCTCAGGCTGAAGTAGTTTGACACCGATCCACAGCAGCAGCAACGCGGCTGTAATTTTCAGAAACGGAATTGCAAGCAGTGAAAGGGCAAAAAAGATCAGAATGACTCGCAGGCCAATGGCGCCGAACACCCCCCAGAAAATGCCCAGATTGCGTTGCTTCTCCGGCAGGCGCCGGCATGCGAGCGCAATAACAACCGCGTTATCTCCGCCTAGCACAATATCAATGGCGATGATTTGCAATACCGCGACCCAGAATTGCGGATTTGCGATATCCATAAATAGTCTCTGAAGATAAGGGTTACTTGAAATGACAGATAAGAATGTTTGGCGCTGTCCGGGACAGGGTCGTGACTGAGTTATTAGCGAATTATACCAGCGTTCGCTTAGTCCTTTGCCCCGGCTCCGATAAACTGCAGAATCTGGGATCTGAGCGGCATTGTGTCCTGGTAACCCAGCTCGATCAATGCACGGCAGAAGGGTTCTTCAAACAGAACGTAACTCAGAAGCGACGAGCCATCGCGCCTCAACGCGCCAATGGCGCGATAAAAAAGACGAATGGTACGAGGCAGGGTATGAGCATGCTGTTCCGCAATCTTGTTGATTTCCACGCTGGGAGAAATGACCATCGATTCCACCTGACGTAGTGGTATGTTGTTATCTTTCAGCCTCTCGTCCGGGATCATTCGGAGCGTGCTGTTAATACGTTGCAAGCGTTCCAGATCCAAATCCAAGCTATCGAGAAAAATACTGCCCATAATATGGCCCCCGATTTGCGCCAATGTCGGATAACTGTCTACGATAACACGTTCAGGTTGCGTCTCGGCGGTCTTGCGTACGCCTATCACCAGCACACGTTCCGCACCGAGATGCAGCGCCGGACTGATTGGTGCAAGCTGGCGCATGGAGCCATCACCGAAATATTCCCGATTGACCCTTATTGCTGGAAAAAGAACCGGGATCGCGGAAGACGCCATCAGGTGTTCGACGCCGATGCGCGCTGCAACACCGATACGGCGTTCTCGCTTCCAGGGTGCTATGTTTTCCGCACCCTGATAAAATGTAACCGATTGGCCAGAGGTATAGCCCCAGGCGGTAATACCCAAGGCGTACAAGGCGCCTGTCTCGATACTCCGCTGAATGCCTCGAAGCGGCAAGCTACGTTCCAGCAGCTGAGAAAGTGGCGAACTGTCCAGCATCGAGACTGGGGTACGCTTTCCCAGTCCGCCGAATAGCAGCGAAGATAGCAAGCGCGCGATGTTTCCAAAAACGCCGACGGGATCGGAGCGGTAAGCCTGGTTGACATGAGCATTCTCCCACACCGCTGACAGCAGACGCACGCCTTCGTGAAAATTCCGCGCGGAAAGTGCGAGGCTGGCGGCATTAACCGCGCCAGCGGAGGTGCCACAGATTACGGGAAAGGGATTACGCGTTGTTTCTGGTAGCATGGCGGCGATTGCGCGTAATACCCCAACTTGATAGGCGGCGCGAGCGCCGCCTCCCGTCAAGACAAGCCCGACCTTAGGGGATGATGGCAGGTGTATTAAACTCATTCACCAGCGGACAACTCTGCTTTCACCTTTTCCAGCGCATCCCGCAAGGTTTCTTCTGGAAGATCATTCAGACAGTTGGACAACATCTCAGCTGCTTCGTACGTGCCTTCCGGCAACGCGTCACTGTCCAGATTGGCGATAAATACCGCCGCCGCACCCGTAGTTTTTAGCAGGCTCTGGCGCTCGTTTATCAGCATTTCGATTTCGGCGCGCAGCATGGAAATTTCCTGTTCTTTCAATGTGTGGGGCATGGGCTTATCCTTATTATCTTAAATCCGGCAGTTGACCGCTCATTTTTCAGCTCGTTTCTCAGTTAAGCGCCATGATCCGCAATGACATTTTGCATTGCTTGACCTTCATCTTTTTGGTGAGCTCACTCCACCCGTCCAACCGCCGGATTCGGGTTATGCCAGTGTAGTGCGTATGATACTGCAACAAATCAGAATCACACATATCTATATGGCCGATACGTGCTCATGCGATTAACAGACGGCGTGGCTGGTCATTATCAATGAAGGTACCGGTCTGCATGAGAAGCGGACTATTTACGCGGGAGAAGTGAAAGTGATGGAAAATTCAAGGATAGGGATTTAATTTTTTGTTACCTGCTTTCGGTCATATCCTCCGGCTTGACCCACGTTTCGTATTGATCCGCTGTAACATGGCCCGACGCAATTGCGGCTTCTTTTAGCGTGGTGCCCTCACGGTGTGCCTTCTTGGCAA
>JBKJYB010000275.1:0-2582 GCA_046716045.1 Nitrosospira sp. | reverse complement strand
CGAAGTTGATTTCGGCACATCGGTTGACAAGGAGCTTTTGTAATGGTTCATCACCGGTCCCTGAGAATGAACTGGAAGGCGAAGTCGATATGGCTCAGCGGGTACGGGCGCCCGATGCCGGTTTTTTTTGCCGCGCTGGCCGATCCGGGGATGTGTTCGCGCCGGTATACGTTGACCTTGGGGTAGTAACTTGGCCAGGGGAAATCGATTTGGCCCCGGACGCCATGCATGCCGAGATCAAGAAAAACGGAATATGGAGGTTGCGATAAACCAAATTCACAGTCGGCTTTGTTCTGCGAGCGTCTGCTCCCGCAGGAAATCTCTACTTCTGAACTGTCCACCTGCCTACTTGGCGGGAAGCTTATACTCCCTGCCCTGCTAGGCCTCAAGGCCTAATAAGCCCAACCAGTCCCTTGCCGCATGTAGCACACGTACGATCAACATACCGCCGAAACGCCGTAGGTAGAAGATCAAGAGATGTTGGTCCTTAACCCGCCATTTGCGCAAGCCCACCTCCACCCGCGCGGGATGCTGTAGCGTCAGCGGCGCTGGACTGTTGGCGGCTGTTATAGTAGGATTAAATCCTATTCATCTGTTTGGAGATTGTTATGCGAACCACTCAACAACTGAGCATCACGCTGCCTAACGACATGGCCGACGTTGTGAAGGCCAAGGTGCGGACCGGGGAATACGCGACCGAGAGCGAAGTCATCCGAGACGGCTTGCGTGCGCTCCTGGCGCGTGATCGAGCTGTCGAAAGCTGGCTGCACAACCAGGTAGGCCGGGCCTACGATGCCCTGAAGGCCGACCCGTCCCGCGCTGTCACCGCTGACCAGGTGCGTGCCCGCCTTGCTGCCGAGCATGCCAAGCCGCGATGAGCTGTCGCGTCGTCTTTTCCCCCGAGGCCGAGAAACAGCTTGCGGCCCTGTACAGCTACATCGCTGCGGCCGCTTCACCCGACATTGCAGCGCGATACACCGAGGCCATCGTGAGCTACTGCGAGAGCCTGTGTACCTTTCCCCATCGCGGAACCATGCGCGATGACGTGCGACCGGGATTGCGCATCACCAACTACAAGAAGCGTGCTGTCATCGCCTTCGACGTGGACGCCGAGCAGGTATCTATCATCGGCGTGTTCTACGGTGGGCAGGACTACGAAACGATCCTGCAAGACGACTTCGACGACAGCGCAGGACACTGAGCACCTTAATGTGCTTTGTGGTCCATTTTCTGAAGATATTCTATTTGCGGACAACATTGGCACGGATAATGGAGAACCGAACTAAAAATATGGATTTGGCAGTAATTATCTCTTCTGATGAGGAAATATAACGGGTTTAAGGCAATGGTGACTTCAAGACGCCAAAACCCAATTTAGCCAAGTGGTGGAGCAGCCTTGCGCAGCGAGCGTTCGCGCAGGTATGTAGCTGTCTGAACCAGATTATCCGTGCAGGGTAGAGGATTATTATGGATGGTCCGCTTGCATGCTATGCCGATGTCAGCGGGAACTGTCCCAGTCAGCGTCCGAGTCCTCGCTCAGCCACACCGGGATGTCGCGCTTGCCATGCAACACGCGCCAGACATCGATGTGGTCAGCCCGCTCGACATAGAACACCAGATAGGGATAACGCTTAACCGGCCAGCACCGGAGGCCTGGCAGGTCCAACTCATAACCATAGCGCATCGAGCCGGTGGCGGGATGACGTCCGATGTGCAGGAAGGCCCGCTCCAGCACATCGACAAACGCCAATGCGGCCAGCTCGGTCCCCTCGTTCAGATAGGTATTCGACGGCCTCTTGCATATCCCGGCCGACCTGAGCACGCGGGATAACCGGCTAGTGCTTCACCTTCTCGCGGGTTGGCGGGCGCGGTTACGCAAGCCGTCAAAGTACTCCTCATCGGCCGGGCGGCCAGGCACGGAAGCGACGCCTTCCAGCAACAGCTGGCGCAAACGCATGCGCTCCTGGTCTTTGCGGATCAGCTCGCGCACATACTCGCTGCTGGTACCGTAGCCGTGCTGCATCACTTGCTCGTCCACAAAGGACTTGAGGAATCGGGGAGGGAAATATTCATCGTACTCATGGCATGATAATGCACCTTATGGCAAAATTTGGCAAGGTGTCTGGTTGAGCTTGCTGGCGGGTCAATTGTCACCTTTCGGCATATTGGCGCCAGGGATTTTCGGCGTAATCGAACGGGGAATCGAAAAGAAGCGCAAAACCAATCCCGCTTTCGTCGAATCAATCACTCAATGGATGGAGGATTTATTGCGTCTTTATGGTGATCGGGTGTTGCCTGTTACACCGGCTGTATCCCGGCGCTGGAGCGTCCTTTCCGCCAGGTTGGGAAATGATAGCGCCGATTTACTGATTGCGGCCACAACACTGACCCATGGATTGCAGGTCGCTACAAGGAATATCCGGCACTTCGCGTCTACCGGCGTTGACGTGATTAACCCGTTTGATGCTTGAACAGATAGGTTTGGCTTATTTGCTAATGCTTCATGTGTTTGGTTCAAGTGCTGGAAATGAACACTAAGCAGCGTGGGTAGGCTGTTTCAACGAAACAATTAAAGCAATTGA
>JBKJYB010000274.1:0-7122 GCA_046716045.1 Nitrosospira sp. | reverse complement strand
GTGGAGGTATGCATATTGAAGTTCTCGCGAAACAGATGCTCCTTGAAACCGGGGTCGTTGACATGAATCATGCTGGATTGAGAAAAGGCCGACAGTACCTTGTGCGTACTCTGCGTAGCATAGTCTGCGCCCGCCTCCATCGCGGTGGGGCGAAAAGCCGGATGAAAGCGGGCAAACCCGTACCAGGCTTCATCAATGATAACTTTGATTCCCTTGGCGTGCGCCGCCTCAATGATAGGGGGCAAATCGTAACGCAGACCATCGTACGTACAACTGGTGAGTATGAGCGCCTGTGCGTCAGGGTGTTCTTCGATGGCGTTGAACAGGGTCTGCTTCGGCACCGGCCCATAAACACTGAATTTCTTATTGACCGACGAGTCTAGATAAATCGGATGAGCGCCGGATAACACGACACCGTGATGCACGGACTTGTGGCAATTCCGATCCAGCAGCAACTTCTCGCCGGGAGCGAGCAACGTCTGGAATATCACCTTGTTCGCGGTGGAGGTACCGTTAGTGGCAAAAAAGGTGCGCCGCGCTCCGAATGCCTTCGCTGCAATCTTCTGCGCCTCCGCGATCACGCCCGAGGGTTCCATCAGCGAATCAAGCATCGGTACCGACACTGACAAGTCTGCACGAAAAATATGCTCACCAATGAACTGGTAAAAATCACTGGCCCAAGGGCTGTCACGGAGCGAATCACCGGAAGAATGCCCGGGTGTGTGCCAGGCATCCTTCGCCATTAGCACATAACTTTTGAGCTGGTCATAAAACGGTGTGCGCGCTTTTTCCTGAAGCTGAGCATTGAGAATGCGGTACATCCCCCGATAATCACGCTCTTCACGGTAGAAGTAACCGTCAACCGTTTCGGAAAAGAGCGCATCCACCACTTCATCCTCCTTTTCCTGTGCGATCAGGATATAGATGTCCAATTCCGGACGAAATCGGGTGATTTTCTGTACCAGCGTCAATGCCGTCATTTGCAAGTTACGAGAGCCCTTTTCACCGTTTCTCAGGGTATAGAGCGTATCGTCCACCACTACGGACTGAATGTCGCCATCCTCCTCGATTGCCTGCAGTGCTTCGCGTGCGGTGGTAACGCCGGCAAAAGTGATACCTAACGGGTTTTCCAGGGATTTGGCGGCCGCGTTCAGCCCCCTGATAAGTTCCTTTAATATCAGTTTCTCATCGTTGATGACGAGAATTCGGCTGACTGGTCTCTTCATGAAGTACTGCTTCTCATATAAAAACCGCTTTATGCGCTAAAACAACATTGATTGCAAGCCTAGTAGCCTGTCGGAAGAGATTTCAAGTCTGAATAATGAATGAAAAATGAGCGGTCAACTGCCGGGTTCAAGATAATCAAAGGAGGTAGCTATGTTCGTCAACACCATCATTTTTCCGATACCAATGGACTTGGTATCGGCGTCGACGGGTGCCCTCAACCGTAATCCCAAGGAAGCCTCTGAATAAGGCTTCCATGGAGCACGTTGCTGACAAACCGGGGGGATTTATTCAGAGGCTCCCCAGGTTTCCCGAACAGGCAGATAGCGCACAGACGATAGGTGAATTAACGAGAAGAACCTGAGAGACAAAGAAGTCCGGCGGATTCCTGGATCTCTTTTAATGCGACTGACCGGTCAGGCCATCGCCTTGATGGCGGCAGACAAGCGGCTTTTGTGCCGAGCAGCCTTGTTCTTGTGAATGATTCCCTTGTCGGCAATCGAATCTATGGTGCCAATGGATGCCTTGAACGTAGCTTGCGCGACGGTTTTGTCGGTGGTCCCAACAGCCTTCCTCACGTGCTTGATCGCGGTGCGCAATTGGGAACGCAGACTGGTGTTGTGATCACGTTGCTTAACATTTTGTCTCGCACGTTTTCTCGCTTGTGCACTATTGGCCATGTAAATTCCTTGAATTGACGGTTACTTAAAATTTTTTAATGGTACGGATATTTTCACCATATTGCAAGAAAAAACAGTGCAGCCCACCGCCGCCGATTGAACTGGTGGCGCGAGAATCCGGCGGAGTTCTCTCTGAATTGGCGGTTGCTCAAGGACGAAATCAGCGATACGCGGCCACAACAGGAATATTCAGGTTAACATACTCTCCCATGAATCTGCTCAAAACCCTTGCCACCGTTAGCGGGATGACACTGATATCCCGTATTCTGGGGTTCATACGCGATGTGCTGATTGCCCGTATTTTTGGTGCCGGCATAGCAACCGATGCATTCTTCGTCGCCTTTCGCATTCCCAATCTGTTGCGCCGCCTGTTTGCGGAGGGTGCGTTCTCACAGGCATTTGTGCCCATACTTGCTGAATATAAAAACCGCCGCACTTCGGAGGAAACACGCGAGCTAATCAATCATGTCGCAACGCTGTTGTCGATCGCTCTGTTCGTGGTTACCCTGATAGGGATAATCGCCGCACCCCTCATAATATACGTAAGTGCGCCAGGGTTTGCGGCCAGTCCGGAGAAATTTGAGCTGACAGTCGAACTGTTGCGAATTACCTTTCCCTACATCCTGTTCATCTCACTAGTTGCCCTGGCGGGAGGCATACTCAACACCCACGGTAAATTTTCCGTACCTGCGCTCACGCCGGCGCTGTTGAACCTGTCGTTCATCGGCTGCGCCCTGTGGCTTACGCCGTTCATGAACCCGCCGGTACTTGCACTTGCCTGGGCGGTATTTATCGGCGGCATATTGCAACTCGGCTTCCAGGCGCCGTTTCTAATGCGCATCAAGCTGATGCCGCGTCTACGGCTGAAATCCCCTGATACTGGCGCATGGCGCGTACTTAAACAAATGGGTCCGGCGGTGTTTGGTGTCTCCATCGGCCAGATAAGCCTACTCATCAACACGATATTTGCCTCGTTTCTCATTACCGGCAGCGTATCGTGGCTTTACTACGCCGACCGATTGATGGAATTTCCCGCCGGTCTGTTAGGCGTGGCGCTGGGAACGATATTGCTGCCGTCATTGTCCCGCCACTATGCCGACAACAGCACTGAAGAATATTCCCGCCTGCTGGACTGGGGCCTGCGCCTGACTGTGCTGTTAACGCTGCCCGCGGCGCTAGCGCTGGCGCTGCTTGCCACGCCGCTCATCGTCACCCTATTTTATCACGGCGAATTTTCCGCCAACGATGTGTGGATGACACGCAACGCGCTGGTCGCTTACAGTGTGGGACTGCTGGGACTCATTCTGGTAAAGGTACTGGCACCCGGCTTCTACGCGCGGCAAAATATCAAAACACCGGTGAAAATCGCCGTCATCACGCTTGTCGCGACCCAACTGATGAATCTCGCGTTCATCATGCCGTTGCGCCATGCCGGGCTGGCGCTATCCATTGGTCTAGGCGCGTGCCTCAATGCCGGATTGCTCTACTACAAATTGCGTAGCCATCAGATCTACCAACCCCAACCGGGATGGGCAATTTTTATGGCCAAGATATTGGTCGCGCTAACGGCAATGGGTGGTACGCTGTGGTTTGCCTCAGGTAGTGACACGTCGTGGTTGTCGACCTCCAGCCTGGAACGCGCTGCCCGGCTAGTATGGGTAGTTATATCCGGCGCAATAAGTTACTTCGCTATGCTATGGCTGCTCGGCTTCCGTCTCAAGAATTTCACACGACGCGACGCAACATAAGCCCAAGCCGGAAGTTGGAGCGAACAGTTGGAATTAAACCTTCTTGCTTATATCGCCAATAACATCCCAACATCCATCACCACGGCGCTGATTTCCCCCGCTCACTTAATGCGAGCACCGCCCGGACGCAAAAACAGAAGCTACGCGGCACGTTAGAAAAAAGTTTATTTCAAACTCGAATTAGCCATATAATAGCGGCGGTTACTTCGTGCTGACAGCACATAACTCATATATTTTGAACATGGCTCACCTCGTCAGATCTTCCACCATATCAATATTGCTCTTGGGATTTCTTCTTAACGGCTGCGCTACAACTAATAAGAGCGCAACGGCTGGCAAGAGCGCTTCAACTGATACGAGCGCGTCGGCTGACACGAGTGCCGCCGCCACGGGCGCTTCCGCTGATACGAGCGCTAACACGAGTGCTTCGGCCGATACGAGCATAAGCGCTTCGACCGATAAGAGTACTGCAGCCAATAGTGAAAAGAGCTCGCCGGAATCAGTAAGCGGCCCTGTATTCAAAAATGGCGCGCCGGCTCCCTATCCGAAATATACGGATAAAAAAGACCCGTGGGAACCCGTGAACCGCAAGGTATTCAAGTTTAATGAGTCGGTTGACGATTACGTCTTCAAACCGGTGGCGAAAGGCTACAAGTGGATAGTCCCCGATCCTATCGAAAGGGGGGTGGGGAATATTTTCTCCAATTTGAATGATATCCCCGTAACAGTTAATAACCTTCTGCAATTCAAATTCAACAATGCGCTGACGAGCAGCATGCGGTTTGTTGTCAACAGCACCCTCGGCCTTGCGGGCCTGGTTGACGTCGCTAGCAACATTGGTCTGGAAAAACACGACGAGGACTTCGGACAGACCATGGGCTATCATGGTGTCGCGAGCGGGCCTTATCTGGTATTGCCTTTTCTTGGCCCCAGCTCGGCTCGCGACGTTGGGGGTCGTGTGCTTGACATAGCCTCCGATCCTGTTTTTATAGGCAGCTTCTTTGTAGCGCCTTTTATAGGTCCCATAGTTGGCGGCACCAGGGCCACTGATACGCGCGCCGGATTACTTAAATCCGAGAAAACGCTGGATGAAGCCGCACTGGATAAATATGAATTCGTACGCGACGCCTACCTCCAGCGGCGGCGCAGTTTAGTACATGACGGCAATCCACCCAAGAGCAAAGATACCGAAGAAGATTAAGCGATTCTGAAAATACAGGAATCGTAAGATCCCGTCACGAGTAACGAAGTTCGCACTTTACAAAATAACACCACGCAACGCGGGAGACGGTGACATAGAATAACACCGTTTCCAATTGCGTTACCTTGAGCTTCATCTGAGCAATATCACTGCTTGGGGGAAGAAATACCGGGTATCTCCAATACCCCGCGTACGCCTGAATCAAACTCATTTTTCGAGTCAAATCCTCATCTCGAAAAAAAGGCGGGGCATATAACGCTCCCCGCCGTTTAATATCAGAATTATAAACCTAGCCCGCATGTTTCATAAATTCGCGTAATGATTGCGCAGGATCTTGTTTTGTTGGGAGATTTTTTGAAAGAGTGGCGCAGTTATTCATACGCCCGACTGAACAAAATTTCCATACAAAACAAAAGACCAGCGAGGGCGCTCGAATTTATGAAACATCCGGGCTAAATCAAGGTATTGCACGTAGTGCTGCGATACGCGCTTCGAGCGGCGGATGCGACATGAATAGGCTCGTGATGCCTTTCCCCCCGGAAATACCAAACGCCGCCAACCTCTCCGGCAACTGCGATGGTTCATGCTGCTGCTTAAGGCGCTCCAACGCGGCAATCATTTTGTTACGGCCCGCAAGCTGTGCGCCACCCGCATCGGCGCGAAACTCGCGCTGGCGACTGAACCACATGACTATCATGCTGGCAAGTATTCCCAACACCATTTGGGCTACCAAGGTCGTGATCAGAAAAGCCGGGCCGTGGTCCCGCTCGGTTTTAAACACAACCCGATCCACAAAATGGCCGATTACTCTCGACAGGAAAATCACGAAAGTATTGACGACACCCTGAATCAGCGCGAGTGTTACCATGTCGCCGTTTGCGACATGACTTATTTCATGCGCAAGCACTCCTTCGATTTCATCTTTCTGCATGTTATGTAGCAGACCGGTGCTAACGGCCACTAGTGCATCATTGCGGTTCATGCCAGTTGCAAAGGCATTCACGTCGGGCGCATCATAAATCGCTACTTCCGGCATGCCAATTCCGGCACGATCGGCTTGGCGCCTGACAGTCTCTACCAGCCAACGCTCAGTTGGATCGGAAGGCTGTTCGATCACCACCGCGCCAGTCATACGTTTTGCGCTCCACTTGGACATGGCAAGTGAAATCAGCGACCCGCCAAATCCAATCACTCCCGCCATGATAAGCAGAGAATTGAAATCTATGCCGCCACCCTCCGCATCCAGAATGCGGTCCACGCCTAACAGGCGCAGAGTAATGCTCAGCACCAACAGAATCGCCAGGTTAGTGATTACAAATAAGAAAATTCGTTTCATAGAGGTGGGTTCGTTTTACGTGTAAGAGACAAATTGTAAATGGGGCTGCAAGTTCAGTTTTCAAGTGCGAAAACGCTCCCGAGCAACCTGTCGGCTTAAAGGAAATCGACTGTGAAAGCATCTGGCCAGCCCATATTTCGCCCAGCCACTTTTTTGCTTCGATTCTCTAAGTCCGACAGGCTCTTAACCCCGGATATTGCATAAATTCGCGTGATAATTGCGCAGGATTTTATTTTGTAGGGGGATTTTGTGAAAGAGTGGCGTAGTTATTCATAAGCCCGACTGAACAAAATTTCCATACGAAAGAACAGACCAGCGAGGACGCGCGAATTTATGAAATAGTCGCGTTAGTGCCTATTGTGTCCGGCGAAAAAAATATAAACCGCAAAACTACCAAAGATCAGAAAAAAAATAGCTGACCAATCCGGAAGATTGAGCGATGCGAATTTCCAGATTGCGTCGGCGCAATCTCCGTTTGCTTCGAACATCGTGGGCCACCATCGCGCAATGGGTAAGGCATTCAAGAATTTTTCTTCCGGGCTGATGCCGCATTCGAATGCCTCAGGGTAGCGCACCAGCCACGCTTGACGCAGTGCCACCACCGCCCCGGTGAATGCAAGAACGGCCATGTTACCACTGTATATCCGGCGGACTGTTACCCGAGGATTATGGAGAAATACCAATAGTGCAATTAAACCCACTAGCCAATAGGCTACGCGTTGTACGACGCACAACGGGCACGGTAAAAGATTTTTTATCAGCTGGAGATAGAGGGCGTAGCTGACCAGGCTGGCACAGCTCAGAAATATCAATAGAAAAATTGCTCTTATTCCTGTCTTCATCGGTTAATTATAACGGCTATTAAACCCAGATAATCCATTAGGACGCGAGATGATGGTGAGGCAGGTTGCGAGACAGTTTTGTCGGTTGGGA
>JBKJYB010000273.1:0-2762 GCA_046716045.1 Nitrosospira sp. | reverse complement strand
GAGCACCTTACAGTTTGTTGTGTTGCAGTGTCACCACACTGGGGCATTCAAGAGCCATTAGCCATCATGAGCAAGGAGAATAGAACATGAAACATAATTTCTTTACGGAACGCGGACAGGCCTTAATTCTGGTTGCCCTGGGAGCAATTGGGCTCTTTGGGATTGCAGGACTGGCAGTCGATGGCAGCGCCAAGTTCTCAGATCGGCGACATGCGCAAAATGCCGCTGATACTGCGGCACTGGAAGGCGCGCTATCAATGGCAAGGGGCCAGGTAAACTGGAACATAGATGCACTGGACCGTGCTCTTGAAAATGGCTATGATGATGACCACACTTCAAATGAAGTGGAAGTTCACAACCCGCCGATCAGTGGTGCGTATGCATGCTCCAGCCCTAACAACAATATTCGCTTTGACTGCAACGATTACGTGCAGGTAATCATTGAGTCTCACGTGGACACTTACTTCGCACGCGTCGTGGGCATTTTGCAGACTCATAACCATGTGGAGGCGGTGGCTTCCACAGTCACAGATGATAATTATTTTGATATCGGTGGAAGTGCAGTGGTTGCCTTGAATCCGGAAGGCTGCGCTTTGCAGTCGCAAGGCAACACCAACGTCCAGGTGGTTGGCGGTGGTCTGTATTCCAATTCAGCCTCAAGCTGCTCATTTAAGAAAGAAACCTGTGCGGGAACGACTAATATTGATGCGGATACACTTGGGACTGTAGGCACCATCTCCATGGTGGGTGGCGCTTCTCTCAACACCGGATGTCTGCCCGATGCTAATTTAGCGCCAGGCGCGGCAGTACAGCTTCCATTTCCTCCCCCCTGGGATGAGATTACACCGCCTGCTGAGTGCTCACAGCCAACCATCAACATTACTGGTAATCCATCCGCAGCGGTTCTTTCGCCCGGGCATTACACTGCCATGCCGCCCAAAAACAATATGAAGGATATTACATTACAGCCAGGGATTTATTGCATAGATACCAATATTACTATTGGCTCTACTGATTACATACGTGTTACAGGAACATTCGGAGTGAGTCCGGGGGTAATGTTTTATATCAAACCCGGAGGCTCATTTAAGTTTAACGGTGGTTCGCAAGCCCAGCTTTGGGGTATTACGCCGGCACAGGTGGCTCTTGATCCAACACTCGCACCTTATAAGAACTATGTGATCTATGCTGCCCCGAATTACGCCAGCGGTACACCGCAGACCTGCAACATCAATGGAGGTTCGGGGAGCGCATTCAAGGGCACTATTTACGCCCCCTATTGCAGTATTACAATGAATGGTGGCAGTGGTCCGAACGGATTCCAGACCCAAATCATTGGGTTTGATGTGAAGTTTAGCGGAACTTCTGACATCTATTTAACATACGATTCATCTTCTAGCCCTACTTTCGACATCCCCATACAGATAGGGTTGACGAAGTAGTGAAGGTTTTAGCATGGGCCCGGCGATCATAAACGGTCCATGATTTTGTTTCAAATTTTATAAGAGTGTTTCACGAACTCTACATTTGTGGAATGTTCATTTTCGTGGCAACTCGCTCTTGCGAGAAAAAGGAGGTTACCAGACATTTTGCAGGTTCGGCACAAGTGAATACATCGAAGAAAGGTACACAAACTATGCAACCAATTATTTTTTCCACAGAACGTGGACAAGCATTAATTCTTATTACTTTGGCAGCGATTGGCTTGTTTGGGATTGTAGGTTTAGCAGTTGATGGCACCGCAAAATTTTCGGACCGGCGTAACGCTCAAAATGCAGCGGATACTGCTGCGTTGGCTGGCGCGCTGGCGAACATTAGAGGTGAATCGCAATGGAAGGTGAATGCGCTGGATCGAGCTCTGGAGAATGGCTATGACGATAATCATGTCTCCAATGAGGTGGAAGTATATGCATGTGATGAAGTCGACGCCAGTTGTGGGCCTTATGTTAATGACCCCCAATTTGTTCAGGTGATCATTACATCACATATCAATACATATTTTGCGCGTGTGATTGGCATAGATCAAACCCATAACACCGTCCAGGCTGTAGTGATGGCCCAGGAAGAGTATACTGGAGCGCTCTATGGAGGAGCCTCCATTGTGGGCCTGGCACCAGATCAATGCAAAACGATCTGGCTTTCCGGCAGTGGTCAGACCCATATTGACGGTGGTGGCATTTTCTCGAACTCAAACGTGAATTGTGGTGTAACACTTCAAGGAAGTGCCAATATTAGCATGGATGGCAGTATTGACATGGTCGCTAATCTCTATACCAAGAATGGCAATCCTCCGTTGGGCAATATTGATGGTGGATTACATGGTAACGCCGATCAATACGATTATCCGCCACCCGCGGCAATGCTTCCCAACCCCATCTGCACTGGGAGCGCCGCTAAATCAGGCAATGCAATGACCCCCGGCAACTGGACTGGGACCTTCCCACCTAGCGGTGTCAAGACCTTGAATCCGGGAACATACTGCATCAGCGGCACTTTTAAATTAAATGCCAACGATGAACTGTCGGGAGCAGGTGTTACTATTTTTATGCAATCCGGTGGTATCAGTTGGAATGGCGGTGCAAAAATTAAGTTATCGGCACCAACCAGCGGCGACCTGGCAGGCATGCTAATTTATGCCCCGATGAGTAACTCAAGCACAATGCGTTTTAACGGGAATGGAAGCAGCACGTTGACAGGTACGATCTTTATGCCTGCGGCTCCCATCATCTATAACGGGACCGGTAACGTTAACCCCAGCCACA
>JBKJYB010000272.1:0-3830 GCA_046716045.1 Nitrosospira sp. | reverse complement strand
GAACAACCAGTAATGGGAGGACTCTGTTGAATAAGGCAAAGCCATTTAGTATTTCCAAGGTGCTCGTGTGGGAAGCATACAAACGAGTCAAAGCGAACGGCGGCGCGGCCGGCGTGGATTGCCAGTCGATTGAAGAGTTTGAAGTTAACCTGAAAGGCAACCTTTACAAGCTCTGGAATCGGATGGCGTCCGGGAGCTACATCCCGCCACCAGTACGGCGGGTGGAAATTCCCAAGAGCGATGGTGGTAAGCGGCCCCTTGGCATTCCGACCGTTTCTGATCGGATTGCACAGATGGTCGTCAAGCTGGTGTTGGAGCCGGAGGTGGAACCTCACTTCCACACGGATTCGTATGGGTATCGACCGGGTCGGTCGGCCACAGAAGCAGTCGGCGTTGCCCGACGGCGGTGTTGGCACTACGACTGGGTCGTAGACATGGATATCCGCGCATTCTTCGACAGTATGGATCATGAACTGCTCATGCGGGCAGTGCGGAAACATACGCAGTGCCAGTGGATGCTGCTGTACATCGAAAGATGGCTCAAGCGAATTGCGCCACATTAAATGTAACCGAAAGATGTTCTAAGAAATAACGTTGCGCCATATTACAGGTTACCGAAAAGGAGACTGTGATATGGTAAAAAGTGCCCGGCGCGAATATCTGGAAACGATCCGCAAACGTTATCGCAAAGCCCGCAAGAAGGACAAGAAGCCGATCCTGGATGAGTTTTGCGCCAATTGCGGCTATCACCGTAAATACGCCATCCGGCTGTTGAGCCTGCGCCCCAGGCCGCGTGGCAAAAGGCCCGGCGCCAAGCCAATCTATGATTCCACGGTATTGCTCATGGCGCTCAAGCGTATCTGGCTCGCCACCGATCAGATGTGCTCGAAGAAGCTCAAGGCCGCAATTTTGCTGTGGCTGCTCCCCTATGAGCAGGAGTATGGCGCACTACCGCAATCAGCCAGGACGCAACTGCTCGCTATCAGCGCCCGCAGCATCGACCGGCTATTGCAGCCCGTGCGCGCGCAATCCATCCGCCATGGGCTGTGCGGCACCAAGCCTGGCACCTTGCTCAAAAACCAGATCTGCATTCGCACCGAGCATTGGGATGTCACGCAGCCCGGCTTTGTGGAAGCCGATACGGTGGCCCATTGCGGCAATAGCCTGGCCGGTGATTTTGTCTGGAGCCTGACCATGACCGATATCCTGTCCGGCTGGACCGAGAATCGCGCCACCTGGAATAAAGGCGCACTCGGCGTGACGGCGCAGATCAAGGATATTGAATCCATATTGCCTTTCCCCATGCTCGGCTTCGATTGCGACAATGGTTCCGAATTCCTCAATCACCATTTGCACCGGTATCTGGCCAATCGGCCGTCTCCCGCTCAATTCACCCGCTCCCGCCCCTACCACAAAAACGATAGCGCTCACGTCGAACAAAAAAACTGGACGCATGTGCGCCAGCTCTTCGGCTATGACCGCTTCGACAAACCGCATCTGGTTGATCTGATGAATGATCTTTATCGCAACGAGTGGAGCACCTTCCAGAATTTCTTCTGTCCCACCCTGAAACTCAAGGAGAAGCAGCGCGTCAACTCCAAATACATCAAGAAATACCACCCACCCCAAACCCCTTGCCAGCGATTGCTGGAATCCGATCACATTCCTTCAGAAACAAAAAATAAACTGACCGCCACTTTCCGTGCCACCAATCCGTTTGCTCTGAAGAAAATCATTCAGGCAAAACTCAAAATCATTTTCAATGCACTAAAATGAAGTGTCCCATCCTTATGGCGTATGCGTTAACTTCCAAAAACTATTTCGGTAACCTTTTTCAATGGCGCAACGCGCAGTTGATACTCTTCTGCGGCTCAACCCAGCTTGTATTCTGGAGCTAACGGCCACGCCCGACCGCGCCAGCCAACCCTCCAATGTACTGCGTAGCGTGTCAGCTGCCACTTTGCAGGCAGAGGACATGCTAAAGCTTCCTCTGGAACTATCAACCCACGCGGAATGGCGCGTTTCGCTAAGTGATGCCATGGCACGCTTGCGGATGCTGAAACAAGAGGCTGAGGAAGAGTTTAAATTGACCGGCGAAATGATTCGCCCGGTGATGTTGATACAAGCGGAACGCAAAGCTCCATCCGAAACCTTCACCCCTGAACGTGTAAAAAATGCATTGATCGAGGATTTCAATATTGATGCGGCACACATTGCTATTGCTACCGGTGCTGTGGACGAGTTGGGTCAACGACGTATGACTGATCCAGATTACCCGCAGTTCATTATCACCGTGGATAAGCTGCGCGAAGGGTGGGATTGCCCGTTTGCTTATGTATTGTTTTCTTTCCGCAATACCACATCGGCTACAGCGGTTGAACAAGTCTTAGGCCGCGTGTTGCGGATGCCGCGAGTCACGCGCAAACAACGCGAGGCATTAAACCGTGCTTATGCTTATGTGGTTTCTGACCAACTAGCAGCAACGGTACAAAACTTGCGTGATGGTTTGGTGCAAAGCGGTTTCGAGCGCCTGGATACCCGAGATTTGATTCGCACTGAAGCAAATAATCAACAGACGACTGATTTTTTTACACAGCAGGGTGATTTAACTGTGCCATTGCCTGAGATTGCAGAAATAGTGGTCCTACCGGATGAGGACGCATTATCTGCGCTGCCAAAATCATTGAGGGACAAGGTGGAATTTTCACCTGAGGCTGGCACGTTGACAATCAGAGGGGGAGCGACCCCCGAACAGGTACGCAAGGTTGCGGAAACATTTAAACAACCAGACGTAATTCGACAAATACGAGAACGTCTCGACACTGTACAAGCGATACAGGCAGCTCCACCTGCTAGGCAGTTAACGCCCGCCGAGAGAGGTGTGCACGCCACTATTCCTCTGTTGTGCTTTAAGCAAACTGGACTCTTCGATGTGTTTGATGAGTCACCGCTATTGGATGCGGACTGGGAAATCGACGACTTCGACCCGGTGTTGACTGAAGGGGAATTCAATAAAGATGTGGAAACCATGCGCCGGGCACGTTTATCTATTTCACAACTTGAGAAAATTGAATGTGACGTCTATGACCGGATGGATAGCCAGCAGGCTCTTTTCAGGCATGAGGAAGGTTGGTCAGTCGTCGATTTGGTCGGGTGGCTGGATCGAAATCTGACGGTACCCTATGCCGATCGAGGCCAGAAAGTTGCTTGGCTGAACGCAGCGGTGACATCCTTGCGGGAAGCCAGAGGGTTTGAATTGGATGAATTGGCTTATCGGAAATTCAAGCTTCGCGGCGCGTTGGAGCGGAAGCTTGTAGCGGGCCTGACTCTCGCCAAGCAACGAGTATTCGACGGATTGTTTGCCGAGCCGGATGCTTTTTCGATACGAAAAGAACACACTATTATATTCGAGCTAGGACGTTATGGTTATGACGTTCCTTACATTGGCCTACTGCCCCTCAAGCGACACTTCTTCCCAGTTATCGGCAATCTCAAAGGTTCAGGAGAAGAATTCAATTGTGCTGAGTACATTGCCAATCGGTTAGCCGGTGTTGATTGGTGGGTGAGAAACGTTGAAAAGAAACCGCACTCATTTTGGTTGCAGACCGCATCAGATAAGTTTTACCCCGATTTCATTATCTGCATGCAAAGCGGACTAATTTTGGTGGTTGAGTATAAGGGCGGCCATATCGCTCATGGGCGCGATAGTGACGAAAAAAAAAGAATTGGTCAATTATGGGCCAATCGTAGCAACAACAAGTGTCGCTTTGTGTGGGTGGAAAATGAGCAATGGCATCGCATTGCTGAGGCTGCTGCAAATGCTAAATGAT
>JBKJYB010000271.1:0-5941 GCA_046716045.1 Nitrosospira sp. | reverse complement strand
ATATCACTCATGGACAAGAACCGCGCCTATCCTATCAAGGGAAATGTCCAGATCGGAACCACGCATGCCGCGTTTGACGGTACGATTACCGGACTTCAAACATTATCAGCAATGGATTTGAAATTGGAAGTGCGTGGTGACGATCTATCAGCGCTTTATCCGATAACAGGAATCGTGATTTTCCCTTCGCCTCCATACCGAATTTCAGGAAGACTTCAGCACCAAAAAACCGAGTGGTCTCTAAACGGATTTACTGGAGAGATGGGGACGAGCGATCTGGACGGAGACATTCTTTTTGATACCGGAGGCGAACGCCCGATGCTGCGCGGGGAGATCGTATCGCAGGTTCTTGACCTGGAGGATCTGAGCGGATTTATCGGAGCAAGGAAAGCTCCTCAACCGCAAGACAGTTCTGCGGAAAAACGGCAGAAGAAGGCCTCGATAGCTGCCCAGCGCGACCGCCTTCTACCCGATCAGGAGTTCAGGGTGGATCGACTGCGCGCAATGGACGCTGATATTAAGTTCACTGGGCAATCTATTCGTAACAAAAACTTGCCGGTCAAACATCTGGTCACGCACACCCGGATCGACAACGGACTAATGACACTTGATGCGGATTTCACGGTGGCGGGAGGCAGCATCAATGCTGATGTCACGGTGAATGCCCGAGGCACCCCCCCGACAGCGGAAGCCCAGGTCGATTTCAAAAGGCTGGAGTTACCGAAATTGTTTCCCAAGAGCGAACTCATGCGCGACAGTCTGGGCCTGATCGGTGGCAGAGCGCGTATAAAGAGTCAGGGGAGATCCGTAGGCACGCTTCTGGGGTCGGCGGATGGCCGCTTCGGATTGGTAATGTCCGGCGGTCAGATCAGCAATATGATGCTGGAAATCATAGGACTCGACGGAGCCGAAATCCTCAGATTCCTGGTTACCGGCGATAAAAATGTGAAAGTGCGTTGTGCGGTGGCCGATTTCGACATAAAAAAAGGCATGATGAAGAGCGAGGCTTTCGTCATTGACACAACAGATACCAATATCCTGGGCGAAGGCCAGATAAGTCTTGCCGAGGAAACCATCGAAATGAAACTGTCTCCGGAGCCTAAAGACTTCAGTATCGTGAGTCTCCGTACGCCCGTCCATATTTCCGGCACCTTTAAGAAGCCAATGGTGTATCCGGACAAAATGCTCGCGATACGCATCGGCGCCGCGGTACTGCTGGGTGTTTTCGCGACGCCCGTTGCTTCACTGATCCCGTTGATCGAAACGGGGCCTGGTGAGGATAATAATTGCAGGGCGTTGATTGCGTCGGTGAAGAAGCCGCATCCCCCTCAAAAGAAAAATACCCAGGCTGAAAAAAAGAAATGAGGGGGAGATCATTGCGTTGCAATTGTTATGTATGCCAGCGCACGGAATAAAAACTATAACTGAAGGAAATTAGCCTAGATGTTTCATAAATTCGCTTGATGGTTGCGCAGGATTTTGTTTTGCAGGGGAATTCTGCAAAAAGAGTGGCGTAGTTATTCATACGCCCGAGTGAACAAAATTTCCATACGAAACAGAAGATCAGCGAGGGCACGCATCAATTTAGGAAACATCCGGTTAGTCGACTTACGGGAGTAGTACGCCACCACATGGATTACTTTTGTACCGGAATTTCATATTGCGCAGGAGGCTACATCATGACAAGAGGCGACAAGTCATCCTACACGGACAAGCAGAAACGGCGGGTGGAACATATTGAAGAAGGATATGAGAAACGCGGCGTTCCTGAAAAAGAAGCAGAACGGCGCGCCTGGGCAACGGAGAACAAAATATCCGGCGGCGGAAAAAAATCCGGTTCAGGCAGAGATTCAAAGAACTCGTGATTCTCTCACGTCCGCAAAAGTATTGAAGATATCGATAGCGCACAGTTTGAAAAATCCTTGCGCACGAATCATCGCAGGATAGTTCATATCTGTCGCCAGGTGTCGCGTCCAAACGGGGGTAATGTTGTGAATAGTCAAGGAAGCAGTGAACAAGTCTCCTGCGGCGTGCGGTAAAATCGTGCTGCTTACCGCGTTACACAGCCTAGCATCGTAGATCTACCCGCGACGCGCGGGGTGCGACATCCCGAATACCTGCGTTTGTTGGGACAAGTAGTAAAGTCCGGCAATCTGAGGTAAGCTATAATTTATCCAAATAGCAAAAATATTGACGATTCGGTCCCGTTTCTGCTTCTAATAGCTATCAATCAGGCTAACCGGCAACAGGTCATATTTTACCCACTTGAAGTCCAATCCTTAGCCCGCAGGCTAAGAAAGCAGGAGCATGAAGCATGTTCAATTTAGGCTCCAGGGAACCTGTGATAGCGAAGGCGAGGACTTTAATCGAGCGTTCTCCCGCCGAGATATTCAGGTTTCTCGGAGACGGATTCTTTGAAAATTATCCGAAATGGTCCCCCGAGGTCATTGAACTTGAAAGAATCACTGAGGGCCCATTGAAATTGGGAACGATAGCAAGGCAGGTGCGGGTTGACCAGGGACGCCGCACGGAAACAAAATTTACCATTAACGTTTATGAGCGGGATAAACGCTTGGGTTTTGCCGGCGTTTCAGATCCTTTTCGCTGCACCTACGAGTTGCGGGACATTAATCCCGGCAAATCGGCTGAATTGATCTTTACTTTTGAATTGAGTGAAATCCAGATGTTCATGCGCCCCTTTGAGAAGTTGATCCGCGTGGTGGTTCAAGAGGGTGCCGAACGTACGGTCAGAAATCTGAAGCAATTAACGGAAGCCAGAAAACATGTCGCGGCTTCGGCAAACCATCCGCCTCACTAAACTATCCAGGAGAAAAAAATGGCCTTTGTGGTTGAAAAAGACCCCGGATTGATCCCGCAAATCTTGTCGCAAATCTTGGACAGGTCCATTAACGGCATCACGCTGATGGATCCCGATCAGGAAGATAGTCCACTCATCTATGCCAACAGGCAATTCGAGGCTATGACAGGGTACTCCCAAGAGGAAATTCTCGGGCGCAACTGCCGTTTTCTCCAGGGTAGAGACCGGGAACAGGAAGCACGTTTCACAATGAAGCAGGCTATCGAAAATCGCCAACCCGTTGAAGTCACTATTCGTAACTATCGAAAGAATGGAGAGCTTTTTTTTAACCACCTGGCGCTCACTCCGCTTTTCGATGGCGAGGGAAGACTTATTTATTATCTCGGCATCCAGTACGACGTGAATCGGAACAGAGACATGATCTCCAAGTTCAAGTTACAGCAGGAAGCCGATACCCGGCGATTTTTGTCGTCGTTGCTGCCAAGGCCTTGATTCCAGTACTGCGCGAGAACAGAATCGGAATATCATGCACACCCATACAACCATTTGCGAGCCAAGTTAATCAATTACGGTAAAAGAGGATCTCTATGACGCCACAATCGCCTGTAAACATTCAAGCGCCCCGATCGGACGACCGGGCCTTATGGGACGTTGCGTTCGCGGTTTATGGTTACCCGGCATTATTGATAGCCCATCGGTTGAAGGTCTTTTCGTTGCTCGCCGACGGTGCACGGACGCTTCCCGATATTTGCAAGATGCTAAACATTCAGCGACGCCCGGCCGAGGCAATCCTGACAGCCGCCACAGCGTTGGGTTTTCTTTCTCTGCAAGATGACCGTTATTCTCTTACCGCGCGTTCGGAAGACTACCTCCTCGAGAAGAGCCCCAGCTACTTCGGTTTCTTCTGGGATATGATGATCGACAATTCCCAGGTATTTTCCTACGCGAGCCTGGAGCAGGCCGTGCTCACGAATTCTCCCCAGGCCTACGGAGGCGGCGATATCTACAAATCTCACGAAGAGCAAGCGGAGCTCGCACGGAGATTCACCCGCGGAATGCATAGTATCAGCATGACATTAGCTACTACCTGGCCAAACACCCTTAATCTTGACAGTCACCGCATAATGCTCGACATCGGCGGAGGTTCGGGCGCGCATTCGATCGGAGCGGTTTTGAAGTTACCAAATTTACATGCGCTGGTTCTGGACCTGGAGCCGATATGCGAAGTAGCTCAAGAGTTCATCGCCCGGCACGACTTGCAAAGCCGCATAAGAACCCATGTTGCGGACATGTGGAACGACCCGTTTCCCGCAGCCGACCTGCATTTTTATTCCAACATCTACCATGATTGGCCTGCGGAACGGGGGCAGTTTCTCACTGAGAAGAGTTTCAAGAACCTTGAGTCAGGTGGACGTATCATTATCCATGACGTACTCTATAACGACGAAAAAACCGGACCTTTCGCACCGGCGGCGTATAGCATGCTAATGATGGGATGGACGGAGGGAGAGTCATACTCAGGCCCCGAGTTGTCGAAGATGCTGAAGGATGCGGGATTCCATGATATTCAGGCGTATCCCGCGTTCGGGTATTACGCCATCGTTACCGGTACCAAGCCCTGATGTCAAGCATGATTAAATCATACATCATGAATGATTTAATCAAAATACGCGCTTTCAGCCTCTTGGCCGGCGTCATTTCCCTTATCGCAGGTGCTGCGCTGGTTCATGCGGAAGAAGACCATGGCAAGAAGGCAAGGGAGCATCTGGAAGAGGCGATTAAGAGTGGAAAAGAAGGTAGCACGAACGGTGTTCTCAGCCATACCGAGGAAGCAAGAAAGGAGCTGATCGAACAGAATAAGGATCATCCTTACACCCATATTCAAAAACCCATATACGGGGAACACCAGAAGGCGGAACACGATAAGGAGGTCTTCGAAGAAATCGAGGAAGCCATTGAAGAAGCTAAAGACGGACATACTCAGGAAGCTGTTGAAGCTGTGGAGAGAGCTTCCACTCATTTGCGGGAAAAAGAGCTATCCAAATAAACTGGCACTACAAATGGCTTGTCCCAGGCTCAACCAGATCGCAACGAGTAGTCATCCTTTCATTCTGCTGTTATTTGGGTTGACTGAATGCTCCCTACCCGATTGGAATCCCAGTATTTTCATCGCAGGCAATATCGACTGCCTGGTAGCATCATAATCTGCCCAGGATTCATTGCCTTTGTCGAGGCGCTCATGAATATTGGAGGCCGACCAGTGGCTGGCGCTCTTAAGCGACTCCAGTTCTTCCCATGCCACAGGCACGGATATGCCCAAACCCTGGCGGGCACGAACTGACCATGCAGACACGGTTGTTGCGCCAAAACCATTGCGTAAATAATCAATAAAAATCTTTCCAACACGGTTACGCGGTCCACTTTTCGCCACGAAACGCTCAGGGATTGTCTTGGAAAGATGCTGAACAATCGCTTGAGAGAAATCTTTTACCGTGTTCCAGTCACGTAGCCGTTTGACTGGAACGACAACGTGTAAACCTTTCCCCCCGCTGGTTTTGAGAAATGACTTCAACCCCAATTCGTTAAGAAACACGCGAACAAGCTGCGCCGATTCCTGTACCAGCGTCCACCTCACCCCTTCCCCAGGGTCGAGATCGAATGTCATTCGATCGGGTTTGCCGATGGCATTCTTTGTGGCATTCCAGGTGTGAAATTCGATTACGTTCATTTGGGCGGCTGACAGCAGGCCTTCAGCTGTTGAAACCTCAAGCAATGGTTCATGCTCGGGGTCCAACGCTGGATCGAGCTGATTGACGCCCGGCATATTCTCTTTCTCCCAATGCTTCTGGAAAAACAACTGGCCCGTAATGCCGTCCGGCGCGCGTACCAGCGATACCGGTCTGCCTTTGAGATGCTCCAGCATCAACGGAGCGATCAGCGAATAGTAGCGTATGAGTTCCATTTTGGTGAATCCAGTGGACGGATCGATTACGCGTTCGGGATGAGTTACTCGCAGAGAGGCGGGAATTGAAGTCATTATCGTGGGTTTTTCTGTAATGGGATGAACCGGCTTCTCGCGCGCAATGGCCGCCGCTTTCTTATCGGTGCGCAAACCATGAAAAA
>JBKJYB010000270.1:0-3584 GCA_046716045.1 Nitrosospira sp. | reverse complement strand
TAACGTGCTGGTGGGTACCGCGATTCTGATATTTGTATTCCGCGCCATGCCGGGGCCGGGCGCCGGTTCGACATGGTGGATGATCGACGATCTGGGTTTCGACCAACAGTTTCTCGCCGCGTTGTCGTTGATTGGTGCGACGCTGACGCTCGCCGGGATGTTCATTTTTCGCCGTTTCATGGCTGAGCGCTCGATTGCCTATATCATAGGCGCTCTCACCATCGCCGGAACTTTCCTGTCATTGCCGATAATCGGCATGTATTTTGGCTTTCATGAGTGGACCGCTTCCCTTACCGGTGGCGTAGTGGATGCTCGGTTTATCGCCGTTATCGATACCGCGCTGGAGTCACCTCTGGGTCAGATCGCCATGATCCCGATGCTGGCATGGATCGCCAACTCGGCGCCGGAAAAACTCAAGGCGACCTTCTTTGCGGTGATGGCCTCATTCACCAATCTTGCCCTATCCGCTTCGCAGCTTGCGACCAAATACATGAATCAACTATTTGTGGTCGCCCGTGAGGTGAAGGAGCCTGTCACCGGCGAGATCACCGTCCCCGCCGATTACAGTGAGCTGGGCTTGCTCCTGATTGCGGTGACGGCAATCGGCTTTGCGCTGCCGCTACTGGCCATTTTGCTCGTCAAACGAACGCGCTTTCGTAACGCCTGAATCGGTTATCCCAATCACTCCAGAGTCATTTCGATGCCCGCAGTCATGGTCGACACGCACGCTTTGGTCGCAAAGAGTGCATGAGAGATCGTATGTTGGATGCAAGCGTGTTATCAAGGCAGCTTGATTTTCGATGCCTCCATCACTTGACAACATTTCACCCGGAGTACATCATTTGATGGGGGTGACGGAGGGGGCTCCTAAGAAAGAAATGAGTATCCGACCCACCGGATTTCCTGCCCACCTGCCGCTTGGCGCGTGAATTTTCTGTCCTTCAATCGGCCCTCCCTCCGGGAGCGGGAAGAATGCAACCAATATTGCGACAAAGAGGCAGCGTAACCCTGTTTACGCTGCTGATGATCATTTTTGCGGCATCAATGGCGTATTGGCTCTGGCGCGCCCACGCTCAGGTATCCCTGGAGATCGAACTTACCTGCCGCCTGCCTGCCGCGGAAGCCTGCGCTTCGGCGAAGGCTCGCTATATGAATAGTTTCTATGGCGCATGGCTTGCGCAGATGTTCCCGTGGATTCTTCCGTTCTTGCCGGCCTTTATTTACGTATTCTTTTTCCGCTGGCTGCGCAGAGACCGGCAGCCTTGAGTGACCGGCTTCTTTCTATTTCTGTTCAATGGATTGCTGTACAGTCAGCGGCAATTCCCCTTGGTGGGATATGCCGATACTCTGAGTAATCTTCCCCGAAGATAACATGCTTGCCCGCACCCCCAGCAACCGTAGTTTCTGATTCAGCGGCACGCGCCGCAAACATTCTTCAGCTGCGCGACGAATGATAACGGGATCGGCGGTAGGAAAGGATAGCGTGATGTCGCGGGTTACGGTGCGGAAATCGGCATACCGCAACTTGATGCCGATGGTACGGCCAAGATAACCCTTCCGCTGTAGGTCATGTGCCACATCGGTGCATAGCGACGTGAAGATCTCTGTGAGGATGGGACGATCCTGGCGGGCATGGAGATCCCTTTCGAAAGTCGTCTCCCGGCTGATCGACTTAGGCTCGGCATGCGTGATCACCGGACGCTCGTCGATCCCGTGAGAAACGTCGTGCAGCCAGCGAGCATAGGAGCGGCTGAAGTGCATCTGCAAAAAAGAGGGAGTAGCTCTCGCCAGTTCGGCGATAGTGATGATACCAAGCGCTGCAAGCTTTGCAGTCGCTTTGGGGCCGATACCGTTAATTTTCTTGACGGGTAAAGGCCAGATCCGGCTCGGGATGTCAGCCAGACTCAGAATGGTGAGGCCATCGGGTTTTTCGAGGTCCGAACCGATTTTCGATAACAGCTTGTTGGGTGTCACACCGATGGAACAAGATAGCCCAGTGGCTTCACGTACCGCCAGTTTGATACGCTGGGCGAGTATTAGCGTCTCGCCGGGTAATTCACTCAGATCGATGTAGATCTCGTCAATGCCATGGTCTTCGATCCAGGGAGCGATGTCGGCCACGGCAGCTTTAAAAAGCCGTGAATAATGGCGATAGGCGTGAAAATCGGCGGGCAGCAAGATCGCGTCCGGAGCCAGTGGTGCGGCTTTCATGAGACCCATGCCGGAGAAGACGCCGAAAACACGGGCTTCATAAGTGGCCGTGGTCACCACACCTCGTCCAGCGTAATCCCGCAGTC
This sequence comes from Nitrosospira sp., assembly GCA_046716045.1. Lineage (GTDB taxonomy): Bacteria > Pseudomonadota > Gammaproteobacteria > Burkholderiales > Nitrosomonadaceae > Nitrosospira. The sequence continues at coordinate 1,287 of JBKJYB010000270.1, read as the reverse complement.
GCGCGAAAAGTCGGTTGCCATCCTTAAGGAGCGCCGGTTGCCGATCGCTCTGCCCACCGATCACGACAGGGAACCCGCGCAATTCCGGGTAGCGCAGCAACTCGACTGACGCGTAGAAAGCATCCATATCAAGATGTGCAATGCGCCGAATCATTTACCAATCCACCTGATCAAAACGTAAACAGCAAATTCCTGTGACGTTTAACCCAAATCAAATTTTCCGTAATGTCATGAGTGGCGGGGTTGAAAGCGCGGAGCGGGTCCCCATCAACCCCGCCGCGGTGACGCCTATCACCCCTGAGAGCAAGCCAGTCAGCCATATCCATGGATTGAAGGTATACGTCAGATTCAACGCATATTCACCGATGACATAGCCCAGCGCACTGGCCCCCGCCGCGGCGAAAAGTCCGGCCAGTCCGCCGAGTATGGCGAATTCCGCTGCCCAGGCGCGCGCTAACTGGCTGCGCTTCGCCCCCAACGTGCGAAATATGGCAGCCTCGTGAATGCGCTCGTCCTGGGTAGAAGCAATCGCGGCATACAGCACCGCTAGTCCCGCCAGTAACGTGAACAGGAATACAAATTCAACCGCTTTAGTCACTTGTTCAATCACCTTGTGGACTTGACTGATAATAGTCGCCACATCTATCACAAGCAGGTTTGGAAAGGCTTTGATCAGTTTGTTTGTTACTTCCATACGCTCCGGCGGCAGGTGAAAACTGGTAATGTAGGTCGCCGGATATTTTTCCAGCACGCCCGGTGGCGTCACCACGAAAAAATTAACGCGAAACGTATCCCAGTCCACCTTCCTCAGGCTGGTGATCTTGGCGGAAAATATACTGCCCGCCACGTCGTAAGTCAGCGTGTCGCCGAGACCGACACCTACCGTTTTTGCGATGCCCTCTTCCATCGACATCACCGCTTTTCCCTTATCCCCGCTGTTCCACCATTCGCCCTTGATAATCTGGTTATCGCTCTGCATTTCCTCTGCCCACGACAGATTGAATTCACGCTCAACCAGCCGCCTTGCGCGGATATCGGCATAATCCCCCGCCACTATGGTTTTGCCGTTAATTGCTGTCAGGCGCCCGCGAACCATTGGAAAAACCGGCGGCTGCTTGAGGCCGTGCTGACTAAAGAATGCCGCCAGCGGCTCCAATTGGTCTTCCTGAATATTTACCAGAAAATGATCGGGTGCGTCCGGGGGCAAACTGGTACGCCAGTTTTGCAGCAAATCATCTCGAATCAGTGTCAGCGCAAGCAGCGCCATCAGTCCCAATCCCAGTGCCA
>JBKJYB010000269.1:0-4756 GCA_046716045.1 Nitrosospira sp. | reverse complement strand
GCGCGAGGGTCGCGCCGCCATCACCTAAGGTTCGATCGGTTTCCTTATGGGTGTGTTGAGAGACGTCACTCCCTGAAAACCTGAAACCATACCGCCAGCGCGCTCTGATGCAGGATTGCTTATCTGGCTGACTACAGGATAGGAAAAATCGCATCTAGTGTGGTATTGAGCCTATGGGGGTGGTCGCGGTGCCCTGACTTGCTCCCTCGCAGGATCAACGAAGGCAGAAAAGATCATTCCAAAGCGCAGGGATTTCTTTTATCTTCCTCGTCAAAGACAGTGGCTTGACATGACAGCATAAACCCCATAGAATTCGCAGTCTTTTTAGACGCCCCCTGGACGAAAATACCTGGAACGGCAGAACACCACGATTCATACGGGCAGCGGGGGCGGTTATATCACCGACCCGGTTTTTTAGGGAATAAAATGCCGACAATCAGTCAGTTAGTACGTAAGCCCCGAGCGGCTAGACGCGTAAAAAGTAAAGTACCGGCGCTGGGAAATAGTCCTCAGAAGAGGGGAGTGTGTACCCGTGTTTATACCACTACGCCAAAAAAACCGAACTCCGCCTTGCGCAAAGTGGCGCGGGTTCGCCTGACCAATGGTTTTGAGGTCTCCAGTTATATTGGTGGAGAGGGGCATAATCTGCAGGAGCACTCGGTAGTACTGATTCGCGGCGGTCGTGTCAAAGATTTACCGGGCGTTCGCTACCACACGGTACGCGGTAGTCTGGATACGGCTGGCGTAAAAGATCGCAAGCAATCCCGTTCCAAATACGGTGCCAAAAAGCCCAAGGCAGCTTAAGAGTGCAGGGCGGTTTGAAATTCAAACCACTTAAGCAAACCATTTAAACACCGAGGTAGAAAATGCCAAGACGCAGAGAAGTTCCCAAACGCGAAATTTTGCCCGACCCCAAGTATCACAGTACGGAAGTGGCGAAATTCGTCAATGTGCTTATGACGCGTGGTAAGAAATCCGTAGCCGAGAGAATCATTTACGGCGCTATGGATCAAATTCAGAAAAAAACAGGCAAGGACCCGGTGGAAGTATTTACGCAGGCGCTATCTAACGTCCGTCCGATGGTGGAAGTAAAAAGCCGTCGTGTTGGTGGCGCGAACTATCAGGTTCCGGTAGAGGTGCGCTCGATTCGGCGTAATGCCCTGGCGATGCGCTGGTTGCGCGATGCCGCTCGCAAACGAGCCGAGAAATCCATGGGTGCCCGTCTTGCCGGTGAATTGGCGGAAGCAGCCGAGGGTCGCGGCGGCGCGGTCAAGAAACGTGAGGAAATTCACCGTATGGCGGAAGCCAACAAGGCATTTGCACATTACCGGTTCTAAGGTAATTTGCCGATAAGCGCCGGGCAGGGGTAGACACAGTCCGACGCGGAATTCTTGAGGCATCGCTCCCGATTGAAGAGTCGATTTCCGTTATTCACCGGCGCTTTCTGGCGTTCTAGTATTCAAAAATATTAAGGTTTACATACTGTGGCAAGAAAAACACCCATTGAACGTTACCGGAATATCGGCATAATGGCGCATATAGACGCCGGTAAAACCACGACCACTGAACGCATTCTATTTTATACAGGCGTATCGCATAAGCTTGGTGAGGTGCATGACGGCGCGGCTACAATGGACTGGATGGAGCAGGAGCAGGAGCGCGGTATTACCATCACATCTGCCGCCACTACATGCTTCTGGAAAGGGATGGAAAACATCTATCCCGATCATCACATTAATATCATCGACACACCTGGCCACGTCGATTTCACTATCGAGGTAGAACGGTCGCTGCGTGTCCTGGACGGCGCTTGTACCGTGTTCTGCGCGGTTGGCGGCGTGCAGCCTCAGACCGAAACCGTATGGCGCCAGGCTAATAAATATAAAGTTCCGCGTCTGGCCTTTGTCAATAAGATGGACCGTGCGGGCGCCAATTTCATGCGTGTCTATGAACAGATACAAACGCGCTTGAAAGCTCATCCGGTGCCGGTTCAGTTACCGATCGGCGCCGAAGAAAAGTTCGAGGGTGTTGTCGATCTGATCAAGATGAGGGCAATTTACTGGGATGAAGCTAGCCAGGGAATGAAGTTCGAGGAACGTGATATTCCTGCTAATTTGCTCGAAAGTGCCAAGTTGTGGCGTGAAAAAATGGTGGAAACCGCCGCCGAGGCGAATGAAGAATTGATGAACAAGTATCTTGAAGAAGGAGACTTGTCCATTGCCGATATTAAAAAAGGATTGCGTATTCGTACCATCAGTAATGAGATTGTGCCTATGCTTTGCGGTTCGGCGTTCAAGAACAAAGGCGTGCAAGCCATGCTGGACGCTGTACTTGATTACCTGCCTTCGCCAGTGGATATTCGTGCGATTAATGGTGAAAAAGAAAATGGCGAACCCGGCGAGCGTCATGCAAATGACGAGGAGCCATTCGCCGGCCTGGCGTTCAAGATTGCGACGGATCCCTATGTGGGTCAGTTGATCTTTTTCCGCGTTTATTCCGGCGTGGTGGCGTCCGGCGATACCATTTACAATCCGATTAAAGGGCGCAAGGAGAGAATCGGAAGGTTGCTGCAAATGCATGCCAACCAACGAGAAGAAATCAAGGAAGTTCGTGCGGGAGACATAGCCGCCGCAGTGGGTTTGAAGGAGGCAGTTACCGGCGATACGCTATGCGATCCCACTAACGTCATCACACTGGAGCGGATGATATTCCCCGAACCTGTAATTCATGTTGCAGTGGAGCCAAAAACAAAGGTGGATCAGGAGAAGATGGGTATCGCTTTGAATCGTCTGGCGCAGGAGGATCCATCCTTCCGTGTCCGCACCGACGAGGAATCTGGCCAGACCATCATTTCCGGAATGGGCGAATTGCATCTGGAAATTATTGTGGACCGTATGAAGCGGGAATTTGGCGTGGAAGCCAACGTGGGTGCTCCGCAGGTAGCTTATCGTGAAGCTATCAAGAAGCCAGTGGAGATTGAGGGTAAATTCATCAAACAGTCCGGTGGGCGTGGCCAGTATGGTCACGTCTGGCTCAAAATGGAGCCGCATGAGGCGGGTAAAGGTTTTGAGTTTGTCGACGCCATTAAGGGGGGAACAGTGCCGCGCGAATATATTCCGGCGGTGGAGAAAGGTCTGCGTGAGACCCTTCCCAATGGCGTATTGGCGGGATTCCCGGTGGTGGACGTCAAAGTCACGCTGTTTGATGGCTCCTATCATGATGTGGACTCCAACGAGAATGCCTTTAAAATGGCGGCTTCAATCGCATTCAAGGATGGTATGCGCAAAGCCAGTCCAGTACTGCTGGAACCGATGATGTCAGTGGAAGTGGAGACGCCGGCGGATTTCATGGGCAATGTAGTAGGCGATTTGTCCTCCCGTCGCGGCATGATTCAAGGTATGGATGATCTGCCCGGTCTCAAGGTGATACGTGCAGAGGTTCCGCTAGCGGAAATGTTTGGCTACTCAACCGCATTGCGTTCCGCGACTCAGGGGCGCGCAACTTATACCATGGAATTCAAGCACTACTCTGAAGCACCGAAAAGCGTAGCCGAAGCAGTTATTAATAAGAAATAACCGTCATTAAGTAAGGGGCACAACATGGCAAAGAGCAAATTTGAGCGGACGAAACCGCACGTAAACGTAGGGACGATTGGGCACGTGGATCATGGCAAGACCACGCTCACGGCGGCGGTCACGATGGTGCTGGCGAAGAAATTTGGTGGTGAAGCGAAGAGTTACGCGCAGATTGATTCGGCACCGGAAGAGAAGGCGCGCGGCATTACGATCAACACCTCGCACGTTGAATACGAAACCAGCGCTCGCCATTACGCCCACGTTGACTGTCCTGGCCATGCTGACTACGTCAAGAACATGATAACCGGCGCGGCGCAAATGGACGGTGCCATACTAGTGGTATCGGCTGCCGACGGCCCGATGCCGCAAACGCGCGAACACATTCTGCTGGCACGCCAGGTAGGCGTACCGTACATCATCGTCTACATGAACAAGGCCGACATGGTGGACGATGCCGAATTGCTGGAACTGGTGGAAATGGAAGTACGTGAACTGCTGTCCAAATACAACTTTCCTGGCGACGACACGCCGATCATCATTGGGTCCGCCCTGAAAGCCCTGGAAGGCGACCAGAGCGACATTGGCGAGCCCTCCATATTCAAGCTGGCGGATGCGCTGGACAGCTACATTCCGGAGCCGGTGCGCGCCATTGACGGGCCATTTCTGATGCCGGTGGAAGACGTCTTCTCCATTTCCGGACGCGGTACCGTCGTGACGGGCCGGATTGAGCGTGGCATTGTCAAAGTGGGCGAAGAAATCGAGATCGTAGGCTTGAAGCCCACGCTCAAGACGGTCTGTACCGGCGTGGAAATGTTCAGGAAGCTGCTGGACCAGGGGCAGGCGGGCGACAACGTTGGCGTCCTGCTGCGTGGGACCAAGCGAGAAGAAGTCGAGCGTGGCCAGGTGTTGGCCAAGCCAGGCAGCATCACCCCGCATACCAAGTTTACCGCCGAGATCTACGTACTGAGCAAAGAAGAAGGGGGGCGTCACACCCCATTTTTCCAGGGATATCGCCCCCAGTTCTATTTTCGCACCACTGACGTGACCGGAGCGATAGAATTGCCGGCGGGTACGGAAATGGTGATGCCTGGGGACAATGTTTCGGTGACGGTGAACCTGATTGCGCCGATTGCCATGGAAGACGGTCTGCGTTTTGCCATTCGCGAGGGTGGAAGAACCGT
>JBKJYB010000268.1:0-2533 GCA_046716045.1 Nitrosospira sp. | reverse complement strand
CGGCAGATCGAGGTGGACAATGAATGGATACGCCATTCCCTGAGACATATGGTTATCGGGGAAAGAATGCTTAACCAGTTGGGACCAGCGTTTGGTTCGGGACGTTCAATCTTCTTTTATGGCCCGCCTGGAACAGGAAAAACGAGCATCGCTGAAACATTGGGGCGCGCACTGCCGGGGCATATTTACATCCCGCAGGCAGTGGAGGTGAGCGGCCAGGTGATTCGTCTGTTCGATCCCGCAATTCATTTCAGCGTGGCAGACGAAACGGCGGAGAGTCCCCAGCTTGATCTGAGAATGAATCTGAAGCATGATCCGCGCTGGAAAAAATGCCGCCGTCCGGTGGTGATGGTAGGTGGCGAACTGACCCTGGATATGCTTGACCTGCGTTACGACGCCGGCAGCAAATTCTATGAGGCTCCGATACACATGAAGGCCGGAAACGGGGTGTTCATCCTCGACGACTTTGGCCGGCAGCAGGTGGAACCGCGTCAGTTGCTCAACCGCTGGATCATACCCTTGGAACGCGGCACCGATTTTCCGACGCTGCACACCGGCCTCAAGTTTGAGATACCCTTCGACCAGATCACCGTTTTTTGTACCAATATGCGTCCCGGAGATCTGGTTGACGAGGCATTCCTGCGCCGTATCCGCCACAAGATACAGGTGCAATATCAGACCGAGGACGAGTTTAGGGAAATCCTGCGCCGTGTTTGTGACACACAGGAAATCGCTTACGATGCGGTAGTGGCCGAATATCTGCTGGAAAATTATTACCGCAAAGCCAGGCGGCCGCTGACGGGTAGCCACCCGCGCGATCTGGTGGAGCATATCGTGGACCGTGCGCGCTTCATGAAGCGGCGTTCCGAATTCACAGCCGAGACTGTGGATATGGCTGCAGCCAGCTATTTCGTGGAGATGTGATCCAACTGCCGCATTCTGCTTGGGAACCTCTGAATAAATCCCGCGTGGGACTTATTCAGAGGTTCCCCAGGATCATTCCCCAGCCTGTTCCTTACCGGTACTCCGGGCTATCTTGCCCCGGTTGTCAAAGTAGGCAGCCTCACGGGCGACATCCTTGCCCAGCAGCACCCGCGCCTGGACTTCCCTACGAAGATTGTAGCTCTCCACCATTGGAGCCTGATTCGGCATCATCTGGCTGATCTGGCCGGCCAGTACAGAATTGCCAGGCCGGTAGTGTATCTCGGTTTGTGCCTGCTGGTACGGCTGCCGGTCGGTCAGCCGTACCTTGGCAAACCCGCTCCGCTGCAGAAAGCCGGACACCTGCGCGGCCATGCCGCTCACGCCGTTGCCGTTTGAAACCTCAATGCGGATGTCCTTGCTGTCAAGGTTACCGAAATCCCGCGGCACGACAGTCTTGCCGGTGGTTTTACCGGTGTGGATTGCCATCATTGAATCGGCTTCGGTCATTCTGAGCTCGAACACATTGGGTGTTACCTGCACGAGCCGGGCATGGGTACTGTGGGCACTGTGTTGCATCTCTTGTTTTCCCACCGTTGCGGCTGTCACGGCGGCGGGCATGGTGGCAGATGGAGTGCCCGAAGCCGGGCCGGGCGCTATGGCGGACATCGCAACAGGTGCCGCAGTGGGTTCGGATCTTGCCATTGTCAGCATGGCGGCCTTGTCGTGCAATCCCGCCTTTTCGTAAACAGCCGCCAGGTTGCTGCGCGCCTGCCGGTTTTCCGGATCGAGCCGCAGCGCCCGCTCGAATGCCGCAGCGGCCTCGCTTTCCTGTCCCCGCGCCAGATGGGCATAACCGAGATTATTGCGCAAATGTGTCGCCATCGGCAACAGTTCGATCGCTTTCCGGAGATGTTGCAGCGCCAGTTCGTGCCATCCTTGTAGGGAATAGGCCACGCCCAGTCCGTTGTGCGCTTCGACATGAGCTGGATCCATCGCCAGCGCCTTTTCGTATGCTGCGATGGCCTCCGTGTAGTTAACCTTTCCCTGGTAGTATCGGCCCAGCCAGTACATCGACATCGCCTCGGAACCGCCGGCTGCATGCTTCATATCCATCACCGGTTTGATACTCAAAGCCTGTATATCCCCGCTTTGATACAATGCGCATCCGCCCATGACGGACACGCAGCCCATCATCCATACCAGCCGCTTTACTTTAAACATGGCATACGCTCCTCTTATTTATTGGCTCGCAAGGGTTGGTAGCAACACACGATAAATGTTGATGAAAGCCGGCCCCATCAGTACCAGCATAAGAGACGGAAAGATAAAGAAAATCAGGGGGAAAAGCAGTTTCAGCGCTATTTTTGCGGCAGCTTCTTCCGCCCGCAGCCGGCGCGTGGTGCGCAGCGTATCCGAATGCACGCGCAAGGAGGCGGCGATGCTGGTGCCGAAGCGGTCAGCCTGAACCAGCATGGAGACCAAGGCATCGATTTCTTCCACCCCGGTTCGCAGGGCAAGGTTGCGCAACGCCTGCTCCCGGGTTCTGCCGGCACGGAGCTCCAGGCTTACCAGATGAAGCTCGCCGGCCAAGGTTTTGCTCCTCAGCCGC
>JBKJYB010000267.1:0-3150 GCA_046716045.1 Nitrosospira sp. | reverse complement strand
CAACTTGCCCGTCCATAAAAGCGGGCCTCACTCAGTACCACAGCTTCCTGCTGGTAGACTTGCTGGGCTTGCGGTGCAGAGATAGGTTGATAGACTTGCCTAGTATCGACTTGTGTATGTACTTCGCGGGGCATTGGGGGCTATCCTCAGATAGGGTTAGGGGTTACTTGGAGTCGGGGAGGGTGTCACCACGGGGGGCTTTGAGCATCTTGCTGCGTGTGGCAGCAGTGGCAGCGGCACCAGCAATCTGTAAGCCAGTACCAATAAGGCTTGGCCTCTGTATCTGGCTCATGGATGTTTGGGCACCAGCACGGATACTCTTTGCTTCCTGGATAAGCTGCTTCTGCTGGGCTGAACGGTTGGCCTCAATGGAAGCCATATCAGTACCAGTGTTGAAGAAGGACTCGTTGAGAATCCTGTCGTTACTTCCACCAGCCAGCCCGGACTCACCGTTAACTGCACGGAGCCTTGCTGATTCAATCTGAGCCTCACGCGCACGTTGGGACATCTGATCGGTGGAGTTCTTGTTTACCTGTTCTTGCTGGACACCAAAGGTCTCCATTTGTTGATCGAAGTTGGCTCTATTGGCCTTGTCCCGAGACTTGACCTGAGCACTCTGTTGCATATAGCTGGCACCCGCTTGGGCTGCTGCGATGGCAACCATTGATAGGGAGATGGGTTCACACATGGTGGTTCTTACTGTGCCTATAGAATTGATAGAAGGGGGCTTTGCCTACACCCCATTCAGGGTAGAGGGGACCTAAGGTGAAACCGATATGCTGTAGCCACTTGATAGCTAGTGTGTTCTCTGCGTGAACCATGTTGACCAGCACGGGGTACTTACTCTCCATCTCCAGTACCCATCGCTTGGCACCACCGACTAGGTGTTTACCAAAGCGTGTAACCTCAGGGGAACCAAGGAGCCAGGGGATACCTATTGGATATAGCAAACAGCTAGCAGTCCCCCCACTATTCATCATTCGTGTCTTTAGAGCTGACTGTGATAAGAGCTACAGTTTTATAGCTATTGGTTCTTTCTTCGATGATACTGGAGAGACCCTTTAAGGCTGAGACAGAGACCTTAATGTATCGCTGAGTGGATTGAATGCTCTTGTGGCCCATGACCTTTTGCAGACGGAAGGAATCAGTACCAGCGTTTGCCAAGGTGGACGCATAGGTGTGCCGGAAAGCATGGAGGACAAACTCTTTATCATGCTCCAGGCCCATCTTCTTCCTAATCCTTCGCCAAATGTGAGAGGCCACGTAGTCATTCAAGGGCTGGAACACTGGAGCCACGTTGCGCCTGTGGAGAATTTCCATCGCTCTATTTGTAAGGGGAACCACCCTGTCCTCTCCAGTCTTGGTATCCACAACCATGACCGCTTCAGCTTCATTATTGATATGCTCTGGTTGAATTCCTAGGGCTTCTGACAGCCTCAGGCCGGTATCTGCCAGGACAACTATCAGGTCAGCCATAGCGGACTCATAAGGACTGCTTTGGATGCACAGGGAGATAGCTGTGGCCTCTTCAGCAGGGGTGATGAGCCTCCTCCTTCCATTCTTAACCTTGTAGCGAATCATAAGGGGCTTCTCTCCCTTGTACTTCTTCCACTTGATAGCCTCATCGAATAGGACCGAAACAAGAGATAACCTTTTGTTGACCGTGGAGGCAGTCTTACCGAGTCGCTTAAGTCTTTCCGCATAATCCAGAAGGACCTCATCGGTTATCTTGGAGAGAGGCCGTTTAGCGCCAAAGTGAGACTCCAGGCTTTTGTAGATCATCTCAATGGAATCCAGTCGCTTGGCAGACCGCCACTGGTCACGGACGCGGAGAGCATGGGCGAATGTCTCGGAAAGAGTGATTCCCCCTCGTCGGATACGGTCTGTAGTGAACTTGGCCTCATATCTCAGCTTTATTTCTAGTGCTTTGGCTTCCGCTAAGTCGGTAGTGTGGAGGGATTGCCTTATACGCTTTCCATCGGGCGTCCTGAAGTCGCAGCAATAGGTCCCTTTGGCTCCAGTACGTTTTATGCCCATATTTAGTTTAGGAGTAGTTCGCGCATAAAGTGGGAACGGAGGCTGGGCATTGTTCTTTCTCCCATAATCCGCATTAATTCATGCCCTCTCACACTGAGTTTAATCAATCGCCTACGATGGTCATAAGGGTCAAGCTCCACTGTAATTAACCCGTATCCCTCTTGCGCCCGTGGTCCGGTTGCCAGTTTCAGGACGTTACGACTAGCTGTGGATTGGTTCAGACCGATTGCCTGGGTGATGTCTTCCATACTCGGATTTACCGAAGTAGCAATCTTAAGGAAAGTTTGTATTGCCTGAACCTGTACATCATGGTCCTTTGTAAATTCTTTAAACGCGGTAAGTGCGGAAGCGAGAGTGTGTAAAGTTGTAACCATAATGTGAAGTAGTCAAGATAACAAGACAGCTAACGCAACAGTTGCGACTAGTGGATAAGCTGCTGTTAAGGGAAAGGATTCGGGTTTTGGAGGTAGTGTTGCAAAAAGCGGTAAGAGGTGCGAGAGGATGGAAGTTTATTGTTTCAGCATAGGAGGAAGATAGAGATAAGTAGGAGGGGAATAGCGGAGTAAGCAGATAAAGAAGACCATTAGGGCACCGATGGGGAAGGGGGCATCAGCTGAGGTTGGCGGTAGAAGCATGGAGCGGTGATACTTGCTACATCAGCAATAACACTATGGGCCTACTGGTGGAACAGCAAGGGCGCTTTGGGAAAACTAGGAGGAATGAAGAGGGAACGTAAAGTGTGTGAGGAGGTTGTAACTGCCACGCATCCTATACGCTCCTGCTGAGGAAAGACTGCCAGGAAGAGATACTAATGGGAGGGTAAACCATCGCGATTATAGCAGCGTTCGAATGAGCCTATCTTGATATACAGGCAGTCTCTAGCTAGTTCTCATCCAGAAACGACCGGATATTTTGCTGATTGAGTGTTTCCAACATTCAATTCCGGTCTGATTTAGTGACGCATTATGCTGTCTCCCCTTGTTTTTTGCTGCGCCATCCCGTTGAGGAGGTTTTCCCCCATTTTCGGGCAAGCCAGTACTCTCCCGTGATCTTTTTCGGGTCGCCGCCATCCTTGCGCCATGCGCTGGCTATACCGTCTGTCGTACCAGGCGT
>JBKJYB010000266.1:0-3695 GCA_046716045.1 Nitrosospira sp. | reverse complement strand
GAGTGGAAGTCATTCCCTCATCTTTGAGCAGCACCCGGAAAATCCTTAAAGTCATTTTCTCTTACACCCACCGCAACACGGATTTTACCGAGAAGTTCTTTGTGCGCGTCGATGCGACCGAGGAGTTTCCCTTCCTGGTCACCAAGATGTCACCGTATTACGACCGTTGAGCTTAATTAACCGAAAGGAGATGTGAAATGAATGCCCTGAATATACCTGGATTTACAGCCGAAGCCACACTGCGTCACCCAAGCGAGCACTATCTCGCAGTGGGCGCGACCGATACACCAAACAGAGGATCAATTATCCCGCAACGCATCAAGCTGAGGAGTTGGGACTGTGACTGTGACGCTGCAACTGATATCTGTGTTTGTACGTCGGGAGGAGCCACGCGCGTGATTCATGCCGTCTTGGGCTAACTTTAAGGAAATGGCGGCCTAGCAGCCTGCCGGGTTTGGACCCTAGTGCGCCCTGCGAACTGCTGGTTACCAAGATGTCGCCGTATGATGAACTGTATAACGAACGTCAACCTCAACAACTGAAAGGAGGTATGAAATGAATACCATGAACATACCAGGATTTAGTGCGGAAACCTCGCTCTCGGTTTTTAGCCTATCTGACTTTGAATATTAATCAGGAGGAGTTGGAATGAACATACCACAGTTTAATGCGGAGGCCTCGCTTGGTCCGGCCGTGGGCGTGTATCGGGGAAACACTGTTTTCGGTGAGTCAGGTTCGTTTCAAATTTTGCCTAGTCAGACTCCGAACCTTCAGTTTAATCGATTCCCTGTGATGAGATGTTGCGGATATGTGCGGTCGCTTGGAAGGTTTGTATGTACCTCCCGCTCAACTCGTATTTTTGAAACTTGCGAATGTATAAGGTCTCCCGACGGTTTTCCCTTTATCTTATGCCGGGACATCGTTAATTTTGATGAGGTACCCATCGTTAATATCGATGTAGTGGAATAAGCGTTAAGTGTGTAGTGTGGGGGCGAGCAACTGTTTTAGTGGAGCGTAAGATCCGACGGCCGAAGATCCCACAAACTCCCGATCTTTGGTGGCGGATAACTGGTTTTGAGCCTATCTGACCTTAAATATTTAATCAGGAGGATTTGAAATGAACATACCACAGTTTAATGCGGAGGCATCGCTGGGCCCAACCCTGGGCATATACCGGGGAAAGGCCACTTTTGGCGGAAATTCCTCAGAAGGCAGCGGAGGAGTCATACCGCAACTTCGTTTCCAGTCTGATCCGGATGTGGGTGCTTACTTGAGATGCAGGGCGAATGGGGGGAGCGATCTCATATGCCGTTTCTTTGGCGGGCTTCCTCCCTTCACAATCGGTGGCTTCCTGATTTCCTGATCGTTCAGCCGCGCAGGGCGGAATAGCGATAGCGTAGTCCGCCGGATGTATTAACCCATCACGGCGGATCACAGTTTACGCATAGCATCAAAAAGATTCTAACCCGCGCACACTCTCGTCATCCGGCACGATACGTTGACGCTAGTGCGCGCTGCGGACTGCTGGTCACCAAGATCTCGCCGTATTTATAACCGGCCTTTGTCATGATTCTGTCGCAATTGTGCGGTTCCCGGTATTTCATATGCGAAAGGCAAGCAACCCATCAACGCCTTGTGAGAACGCACCGTTATAAGAGGAGCAAAAAATGCCACTGAATTCTTATGGAGTACTGAAGGGTCGTCCTGTAAGCCGCCAACTTGCCTCGGGCGCCAATCCGCATTACCAGATTCACATCGTCGACGATACGACTCATTATCGCATCGCAGTGAACGTTGCTTCACAGCTAGCTCCTTCCGAGCTTGAATTCCTTGTGGATTCGAGATTCGATCATCCGATTCTGGCGGAGTTGATCGACAAACCTCTCGGGTGGCTTCCTCTGCAATCCCGGCCGGGCGGTGTAGCACTGGACTTTATTCGTGGCAACTTGTTCGATCCTCGCAATATGCGTGTGCTCCCCTTCAATGTCCCCGGTCCAGACAATGATCTGAACGAAAAAATCGATCAGTTCGTACAACGAGCAATGGCCGACGAAGAGGCGCATGTTTATGCTTTCGGCGAGCGCTGGGGACCGGAGAACAACAAGACCGACAAGATTTTCGGCTTTATCCCCGGCAATGGTGTCCATGACATCCATATGAACCAGGGTAACGTGGGGCGCTTCACCGGCGATGACGGGGTATACCAGGACGGAGGCCATGCTGTTTCATTTTCCGCGGACCAGCCAATGGGTTGGCGTGTTTTTGAAGTTCCAATCCCAAGCCTGGCATACCGATGACAGGACGGGGCATCAGATCCATACGGAAACCAGCGGCCCGCCATCAGATGCGAACGTTGTCACAAATCCGTTCATCCCGGGGGGACAACCTGGCCCGGAAATGCCGGACGGGGCAATCCGCATTGTTGCGGCGCTCGTCAATAGCATCGAATCGCCCGAGGTCGAGTTCGTAACGCTTCTGAACACCACCAACGAGGTCATCTCGCTTGAGGGCTGGATGATCGCGGATCGCGACAAGAACAAGATGCCCCTGACAGGGTCTATCGCGGCTGCGGAGACGCTGCGCATACAACTTGTCCCACCGGTTTTTCTGCCCAACAAGGGTGGAATCATTACCGTTTTGAATGACCGCGGCCTGCGCGTGGATGGAGTGGCTTACACCAGGGAACAAGCACGTAATCCAGGCTGGACACTGAAGTTCTGAATGACCGGTGTGTCTGGGACCGAAACCCGGCAGGATTATTTCCGGAAACTATTGATATATTCACCGATTATTCTCTCCGCTACCAGGAATAATCGCGGTTGATATGCTCGGCAGCGCACTAAGCGGTATACGATGAGGTATGCTGTGCTGAGTGTTCTACTGAGCATGCGTTAACCATCAACCACATACACAGTAGAGCACCACAGCGGTTTGACATACGTCAAACCGCTGGTTGGCCGCGCTTTACCCTTTATTGTGATGCCCGTGCTTATGCTCCTCGCGCATCTGTTTCATTTGTTCCCGCTGAGTATCCGTCAGTACCAGCTGAATCTCGTTGCGTATCTTGCTTCGCTGAATGATTGATTCCGCCACCAGATTACCTCGCTCTTGTGCCAGTACTTGTACCTGGCTGCCGTCACTGTTGCCATCTCGCTTGAGTTCACGTAATGCCTTGCGATTTGTCTGTATTTTTTCTTTTAAATTCGCCATTTGAGATTTCGATTTCTGCAAAACGGCTTCAACCGATGAACGCTGCTCAGTAGTAAGTTTGAGGCGATCCGTCATCCGGTTCAGGAAACGTTCCCCCCATCCATGCCTTGTCCCATTCTGGAATGCGCATCATGGTGGCAGTCCTGCGATGCTTTCTTGGAGCCCGTGTCGGCTTGCGGGCCTGCCAAAGCAATACTGCTTGCCAATAAGCAACCGATTAGCGAGATTTTCGTGATGGTTTTCATTAGCTGATTCCTCTTAATAAATTCTTACGAATATCGCGATGAACCCCCATGGCCCATACGATATGGGCAAAGAATAGGATGAAGCCATGTCAAGGTGGGTGATGAAAGCGTAAATTTGAGCTTATTGCAAAACTCCGCGCCTGAGCGGAATTACCTGCCGAATGGGGTAGAGATGGGCGGCCATTGCTGGCAAGATGGAGTTTCCAAAGACTTCATCGGCGCCCGATATGAATACTACGC
>JBKJYB010000265.1:0-2703 GCA_046716045.1 Nitrosospira sp. | reverse complement strand
CGTCGCAGTAGCGCGGCGAGCCCAGGACGGCAAGCTTCTGGTTGTCCATGAAGGGGCGAAAACGCACCGAGCAGAGTTCGTTCGGCACCACCACTCTGTCGAATATCCCCGCATTGGCAAATGTGGTGTCGGGTTGCAGGCGCAGTTCCCGGCGCCGGATCAGTTGGCTCGCATGCGGACTGTCCCCATGCGGAAGCGATATGGTGCCAAGTCCCATGGCGCGGGCCGTCGAAAGTACTATCTCGACCCATTCCACGCAGATGGAGGAGTTCCTTTCTATCCAGTCGAATACCACCACGCCTTCAGCCGCGCCTTCATAGGTGCCGCCGAAGCTTCGCTTCAACAGGCGTTGGGCGGTGCTGTGCCACGCCGGCGCCCGCCGTCTGGCATCATATGACTTGGCCAGGGCCGCCATGATCGGCGCGATGAATGGGCGGCGCAGGCTGCGAATCAGTATCAGCGTTTGCAGAAACCACCGCCCAAACTCAACCGGCGGCAACAGGTCGCCAATATAGCTCATGCGCACGCCAGGGAGCTTCCGCAGAAATTCAATACGGTAGTCGGTGCGAAACCGCGAGTTACCTATCAGCACAATATCGCACGTGTGACCCGAATCAATCCACTTGTAGATCACCGGAGTGACATGATCAATGTCGTTATAATGACGAAGGAAAAAAAGGGCTTTCATGTTCGATTTTTTTAGAAAGAGGGTTCTCTTTCGCAGGAGATGCATCCGTTCCTGTTTACAGAGCATACGGAATGAAATGTGATAAATATCACTTCAACTGCTCATAGAGCAAGTTCAGTATCCGGCCCGCAGTGCTGGATTGCTCCGGCTCACCGTCTTTGTTAAGCACCTTGACTTCGCTACCTGCTTCCGCCTCGCTAAGCTGAATGCGATATTGGTCCGGCTTGTCGGTTGCGTCGTCGCGCCAGAAGAAAAGCTTCGAGAGAAGACCACCGCCTGCGGTGCGATTATCCGCATCAGGGTTAATATAGCGCACGAAGTAAATGCCTTGGGAACGATCACGATCCTCGACGGTAAAGCCAATACGGTCAAGCGCTAATCCGACGCGGCGCCAGGAACGGTCGAATGGCTCATTCAGAGTGAGTATCCCGCCCTTCTCACGGTCGATACGCGCGCGCTCCTGGGTAGTGCCGGAATTGGCCAGTACTGTTCTGGCACGCTCCTCCTCAACACCAAAACGCATCATCAGACGGGCAAGCATCTCGGCTTCCAGCTCGGGATCGGGAGGACGGGGCTGCCACACCGTGCGAACATTACCTTCCATGACTTCGTCCATGCCCCGATGACTGATGTAAATCTCGGTGGTGCCCCCCTCCCCCCGTTCCAGGCGAGTACGAAACTTGTCGCGCTCGGCAGTCGAATATAACGTATCCAGAATTTTGGAGAGGGCGTTGCGAATAAGATCCTCTGGAATCTTGGCGCGATTTTCCGCCCAGTCGGTTTCCATCACGCCGGCTTGTGGCATTTCTACCTTGATGATAAAACCCAATTCGTGCCAGAACTCTTTTACGATCGGCCATATCGCTTCCGGTTCCCCCTTTACCACCAGCCAGCGCTGAGTACCGGAACGTTCCATGCGCACAACGGCTTCATCCGGAGCGGTGGGTAAAACAGAAGTGCCGCCACCGCCATCAGGATGCTTGTTGCGCTCTTTGTTATAAGCAGAAAAGGTTGCGCTGCCTGACGGATTGATATCAGGAACAACATAACGTTCATCCGTACCGGGCGCGGTCAAATCAGGCGGCACTTCCAGCGGCGGAAGTTTGCCTGCCGACTTGTAATTAATTTTTTTAGCTTCCGGCAGCAGATGACAACCTGCCATCATTGCCGCCAGGCATAACGCAACCGCTATCCGCCATCTTATGTGTAACACTCAACTCCTCTGGATCGAAAATTCCGCCCGCCCATTTATATGGCTATCCCAGCCTGATCCATCGCTTCTCTGACAATTTGATGATATTGATCCGACAGTGACGTCAAAGGCAAGCGCAGGCCGGAGCCTATCAATCCCATTTGGGCGACTGCCCACTTTACCGGGATCGGATTGGCCTCGACAAACAAATCCTGGTGCAGCCTCAACAGCTTCGTATTGGCGGCACGGGCTGCGGCCAGATCCCCCGCGAACGCCGCAATACACATTTCATGCATCAGCTTTGGGGCAACATTGGCCGTGACTGAAATCACGCCGTGACTGCCCAGTAACAGCAACGCAAGGGCACTTGCATCGTCTCCGCTATAAACCGAAAAATCCTGCGGAACCCTGCACAACAGGTCGAAGCCACGCCCCATGTCACCGGTAGCATCCTTGATGCCGACAATATTGGGAATCTCGGCGAGCCGCAGCACTGTATCATTGGCCAGATCCGCCACCGTCCTGCCAGGTACATTGTACAGAATCTGCGGAATATCCACTGCTTCCGCCACTGCACGGAAATGCTGATATAACCCTTCTTGGGTCGGTTTATTATAATAAGGAACCACAGACAAACTCGCGTCCGCGCCAGCATCTTTTGCGTAGACTGACAGATCAATGGCTTCCCGCGTGGAATTTGCACCCGTACCGGCGATCACCGGCATACGCCCCGCAGCGCGCTCTACCGCGGTGCTAATGAGCAGTCGATGTTCATCGAAATCGACCGTTGGAGACTCACCGGTAGTGCCGACCACCACGATGC
>JBKJYB010000264.1:0-6801 GCA_046716045.1 Nitrosospira sp. | reverse complement strand
CCAAATACCGTCTCATCTGTGCGGTGCCGCGCATCAGATGAAATTTGTCTGAAAATATCTTACAAAAGCCGCACATCCTCTGACATCAATGGTCCCCCGGTTGGTAAATCCACTGATTCAACAGACTGCGTGCTCCTCGGTTATTTTTTTATTGAGGCAATTCGTGGGGCAATGCGAGCGGTTTACGGACCCAATCTTGGGATGGCTCTGTGCTATAAAGAAAGCTATGATACCGGATCATTGACCGTGATGAGGAAATTGAGGGAATCACGTCATGTTCAAAGGTAAAACCAAGCACGCGGTAATCATCGGGGCGGGCAGCGTGGCTTTGTGTGGCGAAGAGGATCAGATTTGACTGGACAGCCGACAACAGAAAAGGCGGTAAGCACGGGAGATGCGGCTGGCGTTCTGCTGGAAACAGTGCGGCAGCTAGCAGCCGAATTGCACGTACGCTCTAGTGGAGAAATTTCGGCAGCGCTCGACAGCTCGCTGGAGCGGGATCTTGGTTTTGACAGTCTCGGGCGGGTAGAACTGCTTGCTCGCATTGAACGTGTCTTCGGAATCAGTCTGCCGGAACAAGCGCTGGCCAATGCTGAAACGCCACGCGATCTGCTGCAAGCGGTGTTGACCGCCGCGCCCGCGGCGGCGGCGTTGAAGGGAATGAAGCGGGGCGAAGCTCCAGTCCGGGTACAAGCCGAGCCATCGGATGCGCTTACTCTGCCGGAAGTTCTTGAGTGGCACGTGCGTGCCCATCCGCACCGGACGCATATTACATTGCAGGATGAATCGGGCAAAGAAACCGGAATCTCCTATGCCGCATTGCGGAAAGGCGCCATGGAGATTGCGTCGGGGCTCCTGGAGTATGAGTTGCAGCCGGGACAGTCTGTGGCGATCATGCTGCCGACCAGCCACGATTATTTCTTCTGCTTCTTCGGGGTGCTGCTGGCGGGTGGGGTACCCGTGCCAATTTATCCGCCTGCTCGCGTCTCACAGATAGAGGATCATCTGCGCCGACATGCGGGCATTCTGTCCAACGCACTCGCCGCAGTCCTGATTACGGTGCCCGAGGCAAAACCTGTGGCGAGGCTGCTCCAGGCGCAGGTGGAGACATTGCGCGGGGTTGTCACTGTGGCCGAACTGTCCGTTTCCGGGCAGATGCCAGGTTATCCCGTCCAGGCTGGGCATATTGCGCTGCTGCAGTACACCTCCGGCAGCACCGCCAACCCGAAGGGTGTTGCCTTGACTCATACCAATCTGCTGACCAATATCCGCGCGATGGGGCAGGCGGCGCAGGTCACTTCCACGGACGTGTTTGTTAGTTGGCTACCGCTATACCATGACATGGGATTGATCGGCGCCTGGCTGGGTAGCCTGTACTATGCTTGCCCATTGGTGGTGATGTCACCCATCACCTTTCTGGCGCGGCCGGAGCGCTGGCTGTGGGCGATCCACCAGCACCGCGGCACCCTTTCGGCGTCCCCCAATTTTGGCTATGAGCTGTGTCTGCGCAAGATTCCGGACGATGTTCTCGAAGGATTGGACCTGTCGAGCTGGCGTATGGCTTTCAACGGTGCCGAGCCGGTAAGTCCCGAGACCATCGTCAATTTCACGCGGCGCTTCACCCGCTACGGGCTGCGCCCGGAAGCGATTGCGCCGGTATACGGGCTGGCGGAATGTTCAGTAGGGCTGGCCTTTCCGCCGCCGGGGCGCGGGCCGCTGATCGACCGTATCAAACGGGACAGATTCACACGTTCCGGCCAGGCGGATCCAGCCGGCGGCGAAGATTTGGACGCATTGCGCTTCGTGGCCTGCGGCCGGCCGCTTCCGGGGCACCAGATCAAAATTGTTGACGCCACAGGCAGTGAAGTGGGGGAGCGGGTGGAAGGACGCCTGGAATTCAAAGGTCCGTCCGCTACGAGTGGTTACTTCCGTAACCCGGAGCAGAATCGCCTGCTGTTCCGCGACGGGTGGCTGGATTCCGGCGACTTTGCCTACCTTGCCGCAGGTGATCTTTATCTGACTGGACGTGCAAAGGACATCATCATTCGTGCCGGGCGCAATATCTACCCCCATGAGCTGGAAGAGGCGGTGGGCAATATCCCCGGCATTCGTAAGGGGTGCGTCGCGGTTTTTGGCAGCCAGGACCCGGTTTCCGGTACGGAGCGCCTGGTGGTGCTAGCCGAAATGCGCGGTGTTGATTCCGGGAAGTGTAAGGAATTGTGTGACCAGATTAATGCCCTGACTCTGGATATACTGGGAATGCCAGTAGACGATATCGTGCTGGCGCCCGTTCATAGCGTGCTCAAAACTTCAAGCGGCAAGATCCGCCGGGCCGCCTGCCGTGAGCTATATGAAAAGGGGGCGGCTCCCCCGCGCCCGGTATGGTGGCAGGTGATCCGGCTGGCGTGTGCGGGTGCGCTGCCTCAGTTGCGCCGCGGCGCCAGGGTGGCGTCCGGCATTTTCTACGCCGCATATGTGTGGGCACTATTCTGCCTGCTGGCACCAGTGACCTGGCTGGCAGCCGCGCTGCTGCCCCGTCCCGCCTGGGGTTGGGCGGTGAGCCGCGGGAGCGCACACTTCCTCACACGTTTGTCGGGAACACCATTGGTAGTTCGCGGGTTGGAGAATCTGCCCTGCAAGATGCCTTGTGTGCTGGTGGCAAACCATGCCAGCTATCTTGATGGAATCGTGCTCGTCGCTGCCTTGCCGGGTGGATTCAGTACCACGGGGCATTTCCGTTTTGTGGCCAAGCGGGAGTTGCTGGACAATATCGTTTCGCGCGTGTATCTGCGGCATATCGGGTCGGATTTCGTCGATCGCTTCGATCCGGAACGCGGTGTGGAGGAAGTGAAGCAGGTGGCGCTCTCCCTGCAGTCTGGCGGCAGTCCGATATTCTTTCCGGAGGGCACATTCGACCGCATGCCCGGCTTGTTACCTTTCCACATGGGCGCATTTGTGGTGGCGGCCGAAGCGGGTGTGCCGATAGTGCCCATAACCATTCGTGGCACTCGCTCCATCCTTCGCGCCGGGCACTGGTTTCCGCGCCGTGGAGTTATCACTATCACAATCAGCAGACCAATCGTGCCGGATGGAAAGGACTGGCTTGCCGCCATTCGTTTGCGGGACGCCGCTCGCGCGGAAATCTTACGTCTTTGCGGGGAGCCTGACCTCGCGCGGGGAGTACTGAAAGAGGGGGATACTCAATCCCCGGGGAAAAACTAGGCCATGCATGCTTCCGGATTCAGGATTATCGAACTACCTGGATTTCAGAGCTGTAGATCCATTGATTCAACAGGTTGCGTGCAGCATTCGGGATTTCCGAGGCGGTCATTCCCACCGGGCCACCCTGTTGTTTCAGCAACATATCCGCCGCGGCTCCATGCAGATAAACCGCCAGCAATAGCGCATTTTCCGAACTTGATCCCTGCGCCAGTAAAGCGCCTATGATGCCAGACAATACATCACCCGTTCCCGCGGAACTTAAACCCGGATTGCCGCTGGTGTTGATATAGCGTTTGCCGCCGGGCACGGCGCAAATGCTACCCGCACCTTTCAACACCGTACAGCAGTTGAAGTTTTTTGCCAGATTTGCCGCGGCGGCCATGCGATCATTTTGAATCGTCGAAATATCCGTATTCAAGAGACGCGCGGCTTCGGCCGGATGCGGCGTGAGAATGGACGGGCTCTTGCGCGCACGTAGCAGGTTGGCAACCCCGGAATGCATGGCGATGAGATTTAACGCGTCGGCATCCAGCACCAGCGGCAAGTCTGATTCCAGCGCGCAACCCAGCCAGAAGCACGCGTTGAGCTCCAACCCCAGCCCCGGGCCGACAACCAGGCAGTTCAAGTGACCAAGCTTGAACAGTTCGTGGACCGGGCGTAGCATCAATTCAGGCTGTGCAGTGTCCACCCCGAGTGCATTACTGGCTATCAAACCGAGATAGACGCGGCCCCCACCCAGTTTCAACGCTGCCGTGCCCGCCATAAGTGCCGCACCAACCATCCCTGTTGATCCACCAATTATGCCGACGCTGCCGAACGTACCTTTGTGACTGCTGCCGGGGCGGGGTGGCGGCAATAACTTTTGAGCCAAAATCTGATCCATTATCCATGAGGCGGGTTCTTTCAGGGCAAGCGTATTGAGATCGAGATCGTGCAACAGAATTTCACCACAATATTCGGGACCCTGATGCGTCATGAGGCCGGGTTTGAGGCCAATGAACGTGACCGTCATGGTGGCCCGGATCGCCGCGCCGCGCACCTGGCCGCTGTCGCTGCCCAAGCCGCTGGGAATATCGAGGGCAAGCACAGGCAGGTTCATGCGGTTGACGGCATTGACCAGGGCAAGGTATTTACCCTCCAGTTCTCGTCCTTCATGGCGATCGAGACCAATGCCAAACAGTCCATCTATCACCGCATCCCATTTTTCATTTTTTGGGATCTCGGCAAGTATCTTGCCTCCCGCGGCGAGCCAGGCATCCAGCATTCGCTGCGCATCGTTGGACAGGGTTGAACGTTCGCCGGTGAACACAAGCGTTACCTTGAGCCACCAAGCTTGCAGATGGCGTGCCACCGCGAAAGCATCGCCACCGTTATTACCCGGACCCGCCAGCACCAGAACGTGAGTTCTCCCGTAGATCAGCAGCCCGTCCCGCGCGACTTCGGCAGCGGCAAGGCCGGCTTTTTCCATCAAGGCGGGTGGTTCAGGCAATGCAGCCGCGAGTTGCTCGATTTCGCGGATCTCGGCAGTGGTATAAATGGCGGTGGAATAATTACGCATATTATCGTTCATCAAACGCTTATCGGGCTGCGGCCATCTCATCTTCTCGTGTAAAATTACGTTTTCAATTTATTGACTCATTTCGCCGAATGCTTCGACTTCGTGGTGGCAGCGCGCTTTCTCCATTCCGCCTGGAAAAATTGGTGAGCGCGCTCAAAATTGCCGCTCCGCAAGTTTCCCACATTTACGCGGAATATTGGCATTTTTGCGCGCTCAAGCGCGATCTGCGTCCAAGCGAAATCGACATTCTTGAAAGGCTGCTCAAGGCCGCTCCAAAGGAAGTCCCCCTGAGGGGGGGTATCGAGCAGCAGGACGCCCATGCCACAGGTGAATTGCGGTTGGTGCTGCCTCGCCCCGGTGCCTTGTCTCCATGGTCATCCAAAGCCACCGATATCGCCCGCCATTGCGGACTGGAAGCGGTGGAGCGGCTGGAGCGCGGCGTGGCTTTTTATGTTCAGACGGATGATGAGCTGGCTGCCGAATTCCCGGGCGGATGCGGGACTGCACTGCTTGCACTGATACACGACCGCATGACCGAAGCCGTATTCAGCTCATTCGACGATGCGCAAAAATTATTCAGACATTTTGAGCCCGCGCCGCTTACCACGGTGGATGTGCTGGCGGGCGGTAGCGATGCATTACAGAACGCCAACAACGCAATGGGGCTCGCATTATCGCAGGACGAAATTGACTATTTTGCAGCCTATTTCGCACGGATTGGACGCAATCCCACCGATGTGGAGTTGATGATGTTTGCCCAGGCTAATTCTGAGCACTGCCGCCACAAGATTTTCAACGCTGATTGGGTGATAGACGGCGAGCCCCGGACGAAATCGCTGTTCTCGATGATACGCAATACTCACCAGGAGAATCCTCAAGGCACAGTGGTGGCTTATGCGGATAATTCTTCCATTATCGAGGGCGCGAAGGTCGCCCGCTTCCACCCCGGCAAAGATAATGCTTACGGTTATGCAGAGGAGTCAACGCACATCCTGATGAAAGTGGAAACCCACAATCATCCCACCGCGATTTCGCCTTATCCGGGTGCCGCCACCGGGGTGGGCGGAGAGATCCGCGACGAAGGGGCTACCGGTCGTGGCGCCAAACCCAGGGCTGGGCTTAGCGGTTTTTCGGTTTCCAACTTGAACATTCCCGGATTTGTTCAGCCTTGGGAAGTGCACCAGCAATCGGGGAAGGAGCAGTCTTACGGTAAACCATCGCGTATCGCATCGGCCTTGCAAATCATGCTGGAGGGTCCTATCGGTGGCGCGGCGTTCAACAACGAATTCGGGCGGCCCAATCTGGCGGGGTATTTTCGTACTTTCGAGGAACTCGTCGCGGGCGAAATGCGTGGTTATCACAAACCCATCATGCTGGCTGGAGGCATAGGCCATATCGCCGAACGCCATTCATTCAAGGAAGAATTCTCAGCCGGTGCGCTATTGATTCAATTGGGCGGACCGGGGATGTTGATCGGTCTCGGCGGCAGTGCGGCTTCCAGTATGGATACCGGGGCGAATGCGGAGCGTCTCGATTTCGATTCGGTGCAACGCGGCAATGCGGAAATGGAGCGGCGCGCGCAAGAAGTCATCGACTGCTGCTGGCAGATGGAAAGACAAGGCAAGTCTAATCCGATTCTTTCAATTCATGATGTTGGCGCCGGGGGCTTGTCGAACGCACTGCCGGAGTTGTTGCATGGTTCCGGACGCGGGGGGCGTTTTAATTTGCGCGATATCCCCTCGGAAGAACCGGGCATGTCGCCGATGCAAATCTGGAGCAACGAGGCGCAAGAGCGTTATGTGCTCGCAATCATGCCGGAGTCGATGGCGTTGTTCCAGTCAATTTGTGAACGTGAACGCTGTCCGTTCGAGGTGGTAGGCACAGCGACGGCGCAGCAACAGCTTACCGTGACCGATCCCGTATTCGGCAATCAGCCGGTTGATATGGAGCTCTCAGTATTGTTGGGCAAACCGCCAAAAATGATCCGTGATGTGGCGCATATCGGGAGAACGCTATTGCCG
>JBKJYB010000263.1:0-2719 GCA_046716045.1 Nitrosospira sp. | reverse complement strand
GGTGCTGCCCGGCGTGAATATCGCGCTGTCGCAGCCGATCGCGCAGCGGGTGGACGAGATGGTGACGGGGGTGCGCTCGCAGGTTGCGGTAAAGATCTTCGGCGATGACCTGGAAGAGTTGCGCAAGTTATCCGAGCAAGTGGCGCGCATCGTCAAGTCGACGCGCGGTGCGCGTGACCTCCGCATCGAACGCCTGTCGGGTCAACAGGAATTGACCATCGACATCGATCGCCGTGCCATTGCCCGTCACGGCCTCAATGTTGCCGATGTGAACGAGCTGATCGCAACGGCCATCGGCGGCAAGGCGGTCACCATGGTTTTCGAGGGCGAGCGGCGCTTTGTGCTTCTCTTGCGCTTCCCCGAGCGTTTCCGTGACGATGTCGAGGCCATCCGTGATCTGTTGCTGCGCCCGCGCGCCAAACCCGGAGGCATGCCGGTGCCCGGCGGTTCCCTGGTGCCGCTGAGCGCGGTGGCGGAGATCCGGGTCATCGACGGCCCGGCGATCGTTTCGCGCGAATTCGCCAAACGCCGGGTGGTGATAGGCGCCAACGTGCATGACCGCGACCTTGGCGGTTTCGTTGCCGAACTACAGGAGCGTACCGCGAAGGAAGTCAAATTGCCGTCTGGTTATTATTTCGTATGGGGCGGGCAGTTCGAGAACATGGAGCGCGCCATGGCAACGCTTGCTGTGATCGTGCCGATCACCTTCGTCGCAATCTTCTTCCTGTTGTTCATGTTGTTTGGTTCGGTCAAGCTTGCCTTGCTTATCTTTACGGCTTTGCCGTTCGCTTCCGTCGGCGGTGTTATCGGGCTGTTTATCACCGGCGAGTATCTGTCGGTACCGGCATCGGTGGGTTTCATCGCAGTATGGGGCGTCGCCATATTGAACGGCGTGGTATTGATTTCTTTTATCAAGGAACTGCGCGAGCAGGGGCTAAGTGTGAACGATGCAGTGAGGCACAGTTGCGAGGCGCGCTTCCGTCCCGTGTTGATAACCGCCGCGGCTACGATACTTGGCCTGGCGCCGTTCCTGATTGCCACCGGCTTGGGCTCCGAGGTGCAGAAGCCGCTGGCCATCGTGGTGATCTGCGGATTAATTACCGCGACGGTGATGACGAAGGTCGTGGTGCCCATGTTGTACCGCTATTTCGACCCACTACCTGATGTCGCTGACAAGGGTACCACTACACCACTAGCTGATGTACCTGACCAGGGCATCACCAAAGAGACCAGCCATCGCCCCAATTTACTCGCCAGAATACGCGCGAGGTTCAGGAGGAACCCCCAAATTCCTGGCGCGTGACTTTTTCATGGACGAGGGCTTTTCCGCGCCCGCGATCTGACATAATCCTGAATCCGCGCTGCGGCGAACGCCTCATTAAAGTGAGAGTTAACCCGAATGTTTCATAAATTGACGCGCGCCCTCGCTGGTCTTTTGTTTCGTATGGAAATTTTGTTCAGTTGGGCGTATGAATAACTACGCCACTCTTTCACCAAATCCCGCTACAAAATAAAATCCTGCGCAATCATCACGCGAATTTATGAAACAGCCGGGTTAAGTTGCGCAAAAAATATTTGTGGATCACAGCGCCGGGCTTAAAAAAATGACTGAAAAATGAGCGGTCAACCGCCGGATTCAGGATAATATACTCAAAAATTCGCAGGGAAGAATCGTGCCTTTATCCCCATCCTCCGCAAAAGACAAAGCCAAAATCCTGGCTGAGGCGCTGCCGTATATCCAGCGCTTTCACGGAAAAACGATAGTCATTAAATATGGCGGCAACGCCATGGTTGAGGATAATCTCAAACAGGGATTTGCCCGGGATGTCGTGCTGCTGAAGCTCGTGGGGATGAATCCCGTGATTGTTCATGGGGGAGGGCCCCAGATCAACGATATGTTGAAGCGGGTCGGCAAGCAAGGCGAATTCATTCAAGGAATGCGCGTCACCGACTCTGAAACGATGGACATGGTGGAAATGGTGCTGGGAGGACTGGTCAATAAGGACATCGTCAATCTCATTAACCGCCATGGCGGCCATGCGGTGGGTCTGACCGGCAAGGATGGTGGCTTCATTCGCGCAAAAAAGATGCTTATGCAGGATAGGGAGCGAGCGGGTGAATGGATCGATATTGGCCAGGTCGGAGAGATTGAAAGCATTGATCCCGCCCTGATTGCGCTGCTCGAAACGCGTGACTTCATTCCGGTGATTGCGCCCATCGGTGTGGGGGAAAATGGCGAATCCTACAATATCAATGCTGATCTCGTTGCAGGCAGACTGGCGAGCGTTCTGGGTGCCGAGAAACTGATACTGCTCACCAATACGCCCGGTGTGCTGGACAAGGATGGTAATTTATTAACCGGATTGACCGCGCAGAGGGTGGATGAGCTATTTGCGGATGGAACCATCTCGGGCGGTATGATGCCAAAAATCGGCTCAGCGCTGGATGCGGTGAAAAATGGAGTCAAGTCCTGTCACATCATCGATGGGCGGGTCGAACACGGATTGTTGCTGGAAGTATTGACCGATGAGGGTGTGGGAACGCTGATAAAGGCGAGCTAAATCGCTATGGCTCGACGTGAGTTTTTAAGGAGTCGCTGAACAAATTCTCGCCTGGAGCGCGTTGCGGGCAAAATCAGAAGTTTATTCAGAGATCTTCAGGATCGGCTCGATTATGAGAATTCCATCGATACTATTGCCATATCTGATTATTGCGCATA
>JBKJYB010000262.1:0-5822 GCA_046716045.1 Nitrosospira sp. | reverse complement strand
GCACCCCCCTATTGAACCAGCCATTGAGTCACACGCTGATTCGTCCCTTTCCCCTTCTTTCCTGTGGTTTGAATTTCATGAGCCGCTGGCATAATCGGGCATGGCGCTTGATGTGATTATCTATTATCCTAAATCCGGTAGTTGGACAGGGTGGAGTGTGCGGTTTTTGGGGTGTAGGGCAAGGCGCAACAACGCGAAATGGTTATTCCATTTCAAGGCGTTGCAACGCTGTCATGCGCCATAAAAACCCTGCAATCCGCCCTGTGGCGGACTCACCCAGAAGGTGAGCCTCAAATAATACAGAGAATCTTTATGAATCATAGAACTAAACTCATAAATGAACAGTCAACTACCGGATTTAGGATTATTGGTTCCAGGCGTAACAATTCCTCAGCAAATTCCAACGCAGCCTCGATCTCATGCGTGACATGCTCATGGTATTTAGCCAGGGCTTCGATCCCCCGAACACAGTTGTTTTCCCCGAGGCGCATCCAGGAGGCGATAGCCTGCTCATCCTGTCGCTGATGCCGGGCGAAAAGATTGCAATTAAATGGTTGCTGCTCACTGAGCCTCAACCCCCTTGACTTGCACAATCCCCCAGCAAGACTCACGGTCCTCTTCGAGGATTGGAAACTGGGTGTTCCGAAAACTATCGTATGCCCTACAATCCGGAATAACCATACACCCTGTCTGGTGTACCTCAGTCCAATAGGCTTAGCCATAAAAGTCCCTAGAATGGAAAAACCAGGGACATCATATTTTTACCTCCTACAATTTCAATAACAAGACAAAAGGGAATGAAGTGAAGAACAAGAGAATGTTGATTGCCTTGCTGTCTGCCGCAGTTGTAGTTATTACAACCGGTTGCGCCACATCTAAGATGTCATCTGCGCCAATGGCCTCCCATGTGAAACACAGCGTCTCGGTTATTGCGCTCGCGCCGGGCGGTGGCATGCTTACTGATGCGGTCGGGGTCGAGCTTGCGAATCGTGGCTTTACAATAATTGATCCGTCGTCCACCAGTAACATGATGGTGAGACTCAATTTAAATGAAGTTGAAATATCTAGACCGGAAGGATTGGCAAAGCTCAAAGATCAGGGTATCGATGCATTTCTCATTGTGCGGGCTGCTGGGGGCTATGATCAACAGCCGCAAAGCGCCAGTGCCCGGATGAACAGCACCCATAATGGGAAGTTACTTGCTGGTATAACTTGGCAAAACGGTTACGGTGGCATGGCGGGCTCGATAGCCGACCGTACCATGCGCAAGGGTCTTTCCGAGGCCGCAATTGAAATTGCCACCGCATTATCCGAACGCGTGCAATAAGAATAGCCGGCGGTTGGCGGGCAATGCCCTGCTTACTTACATATTGATCGATCTGTAGGAAATTTGCTGACTCACAATCCTATGGATACGGACCTGACCAAGATTCAAGATTTGATTGAAAGACCAAGAGAAAGTCTCGCGGTTGAGTTGAAAAGATGGATTGATCCTGATCAACGTAAGCGTGCGGTGGATACCATTTTCTTGCTGACGCTGTCGTAATCAGGCAACGGCGGCGATGAGGGGTGCGTCTGTCGAGTTGACCTGATCAGCCGCCGCCCAAGGCAGTAGCTCGGCGACCCGATTGACCGGATGATCGGCAATGCGATCAATGACGAAACGCAGATAAGCCTCTGGGTCGAGGCCGTTAAGCCTGGCCGAACCGATCAGGCTATAGATGCCGGCGAACAAATAGTTCTTCCGGCCAACGGCGATGGCGCGCAGGGAACGCTCGGCCGCATTGTTATCGATCTCGATGCGGCCATCGCAACATGTTGTGGTGGTTAAACGTACTTTAATTCCCTCTCGCCACATGCTCTTTTTCGATTGCCCAGCCCACCGTTTTTGTTATCTTGGTAGGAACTATTCCTACTTTTGTCAATGGAGGTTCCAATGACCACTGCCGAAAAGATCAGCATCGCCTTGCCACCAGAGATGGTGTCCATTGTCCACAGCGCCGTTGCCACCGGCGAATATGCCTCTAGCAGCGAAGTCATCCGCGACGCGCTGCGCGACTGGACGTACAAACGCAGCCTGCGTCAACAAGGGGTCGCAGAGCTGCGCCAACTCTGGCAGGAAGCACTTCATGACAAGACACCGGGGGTCGCCGCCGACGCGGTGCTTGAGCGCCTTGAGCGCAAATACCAGGCTATCACCGACGCCGCAGGCACGGCGAAGTAATGCGGCTGGAACTCTCGCACTTCATCGAAAGTGACTTGGACGACATCGCTGACTATATCGCCCAGGACAATCCCAGCCGCGCCGTCACCTTCATTCAGGACATCCGCGCCAAGTTCCACGACATCCACCATAACCCACTGCACTACCAACTCCG
Source organism: Nitrosospira sp. (assembly GCA_046716045.1). GTDB lineage: Bacteria > Pseudomonadota > Gammaproteobacteria > Burkholderiales > Nitrosomonadaceae > Nitrosospira. The sequence goes on along the minus strand of JBKJYB010000262.1, from coordinate 3,444 downwards.
CCCTGACATCGGCAACGAAGCGCGCATGGCCACCGTTGGCAGCTATGCCATCCTCTTTCTTGTTACCAGCGAGGTTGTGCGGATTGAGCCGTGTGGCATACGGCGGTCGCGACCTCCCGGGCGTTTACGGCTCGCCTCGGCCGGGCTAAGATTAGAGGTAGATTGCCGTGTGCTTCACTCTCAAAATTTCGACGGTGCGCGCCTCATCCAGCACGCGGTAAAAAACAATGTAGTTCCGATGTGCGACTAGCTCGCGCAGGAAGGCCGGCAGGCCGGGCCTGCCAGTGCGGCCGAGCTTGGGATGCTGCGCAAGCGGCAAAGTTTTGTCGCGCAGCTCTTGGCCGAACGCCTCCGCTTTGGTCGGATTGTCCTGGGCGATGTAGTCAATGATACTGTCTAGGTCGGCCTCGGCTATCGGTCGCCAGACGATGCGATAAGGGGTTTTTGCCTTCGTCATAGGTCAGTCGGCCACCTCGTGCTGCTGTGGCTGCTGGTTCATGCGCGCTTCCCTCCTGCCGCCTTGTGGCGAGCAATCCGGGCATCCATCCGCGCCATTACTTCATCGTGCGGAATGCTCGGCCGGGGGTCGTCAATGGATGCCTGAATCTCGGCGGCCAGCCACTGGTTATAGGCGGCGGCTTCGTGCGCTTCGCGCATGGCGTCTGCCCTGCCCCGGTTGCCTGCGTCCGGTTCCTTGTCCGCGGGGTCGTATTCGCTCGCGTCGAACTTGCCTACCGTGATGCCAATATCACGCAACACCTTCAACGCGGCCAGCGGATTGCCGAAGCGGCGCGGCTCGGTGCTGCGTGCCTTCGACAGCACGGCACCGGAACCGCTGCGGGTGGCAATCTGGACAAGAAACGCCCCGCCCTGCCCTTTCAAGGTCACGCCTGACACGCCGCCGGCGTTACTTGCAGCGCGTAGCTGCTCTATGGTCATGCTTTGCATGGTCGGCTCCTTGTTAATTTCCCAATTAAACGTGATTCATTGTACATTGTTCCAAGGAGACATGCAACGGTAGATAAAAATAAAGGGAGCATATGCCACCTTCCGGTCGCCGCAACATTGCCGCTGAGCGCTGGCACCTGGTTAGTTTTGAACTGGCGCCAACAGCGTACCGTCAACCAGATTAGCAACAGTCATTCAACCTAAATCCACCCTGTAGCGGACTCACCCAGAAGGTGAGCCTCAAATGACACATAAAACCTCTATGAATCATATAACTAAACTCGTAAATGAGCGGTCAACTACCGGATTTAGGTTCAAGAATCGCCGCTACTTCCTGCCGACGATGCGTGGCCCCTCGACATCCTTTTGCCCTGCACAGATAATAATGCCACGGACTCATGAGCCCCCAGGGAGTGGTTCCCCGCGACCGCGTATGCCGAGGCTGAAGAACGAAAATAATGTAGGGGGAGCAGACCATGGCATATATACAAATTTTCCTGTCCACCGTCAGCGCGGAGTTTCGCAGCTACCGTGACGCCTTGCGCCATGACCTCGATCGTCCGAACGTCACGGTCAAGGTACAGGAGGATTTCATCGCCACCGGCACCGAGACACTGGACAAGCTTGATGAATACATCCAGGGGTGCGCTGCGGTCATCCATCTGGTGGGCGATATGACCGGAGCGCGGGCGCAGGCAACGGCGGTGGCGGCAATCCAGCGACGCTACCCGGACCTGGCCACGCGCTTGCCGGTGCTGAGCCCCCTTCCTGGAACCCGGCGCGCCAGCCCTCTCCTACACCCAGTGGGAGGCTTGGCTGGCGCTGTATCACGGTAAGGTGCTGATTATCGCCGTGCCACAGGAGGGCGCTCCGCGCGACGAACGCTACGTGTTAAACGAAGATCAGCGTGCCGCCCAGCAGGCACACCTGGAGCGCTTGCAAACCGCCGGGCGTTACCCCGAAATCCATTTCGCCAATGCCGACCGGCTGGCGGTGGATATGCTGAAGTCGAAATTGCATGATATCCTTGCCTTGGCTGGAACGGTGACGAAGCCCGCCAATCTGCCCTACCCGAGTATTCGTGATCGTTTCAAGGGCCGCGAGGCGGTGCTCGATAACCTGAGTCAAAGCTTCGGGACCGTCTCTGCATCCGGCGCCACCCCTGTCGTCACGCGCGTGCTTAAAGGCTTGGACGGGGTTGGGAAGACACGCCTGGCATTGGAATACGCCTGGCGGCGCGCCAGCGAATACACGGCGATGTTGTTCGTCACCGCCGACAGCCCCGAGGCACTGCACCGCAACTTGGCGGCCCTATCCGGCCACGCCATTCTGGATCTTCCCGAGCAAAGGGAGATGGACGAAGCCCGGCAGCGCGACGCGGTGGTGGCATGGCTGCGGCAGCACCCCGGCTGGCTGCTCATCCTCGACAACATCGATTCGGAAGAAGGCGCCGCAGCGGCTGAAGCCCTGCTGTCCCGACTGGCCGGCGGGCATGTCCTGCTCACCAGCCGGCTCCGCAACTGGAGCGGCGGCATCGCGGCACTCACTCTCGACGTACTGTCAGCCGAGGCCGCCGCCGATTTCCTGCTGGTGCGCACCGCAGGCGAACGCCGCCGTCAGCCCGACGACCCCGTCGCCGCGCGAACCCTCGCCGAAGAACTCGGCCGCCTCGCCCTGGCCCTGGAGCAGGCTGGTGCTTACATTGCCAAGAACCATCTTAGCTTCACCGGCTATCTCAAGGAATGGCAAGGCCAGCGGGACAAGGTGCTGGACTGGTCCGACCCGCGCCTCATGCAGTACCCTGCATCTGTTGCCATCACCTGGCAGACCTCCTTTGACCGCCTCGGTGAACCCGCCCGGTGGCTGCTGCGGCGCCTCGCCTGGCTGGCGCCGGAGCCGATTCCCGAATCCCTGCTGGAGGTGGCGGGATCCGATGCCAACGAGGGTGATCCTTTGGATGCCTTGGCCGAGCTGGAGTCTTATTCCCTCGTCACCCGCGCTGCCGATACTCCCAGTTTCAGCGTCCACCGGCTGGTGCAGGAAGTTACCCGCCGCAGTCAACGCGATGATCCGGCCCGCACCGCCTTGGTCGAAGCGCTGCGATGGCTAGCCGACGCCTTCGTGGGCGATCCTCAGGACGTGCGCACCTGGCCCGTCCTCCTCCCCCTTGTGCTCCACGTCCGAGCAGTTACCACGTACGCCCATGCGGCTGGATTCTCGGATCCAACCGCCCGGCTACTCAACGACGCTGGATTACTACTCCTGGCGAAGGCTCAATACGCCGAGGCCGAGCCGCTCATGCGCCGGGCACTCGCCATCGACGAGACCAGCTGCGGGGCGGATCACCCCAAAGTCGCCCGTAACCTCAACAACCTGGCCCAACTGCTCAAGGCCACCAACCGCCTGGCCGAGGCCGAGCCGCTCATGCGCCGGGCACTGGCATTCCAGGCGCCAAGAGACCTCTCTGATGACCCCAACCTCGAGAGGAAGATAAAA
>JBKJYB010000261.1:0-4584 GCA_046716045.1 Nitrosospira sp. | reverse complement strand
CAGCCACCCCGGAATATCCTTTTTCGATGTCGTTTTCATTCTGACCATCTCCTCATTTCATCTGAAAGCCGTCGGCATCGGCAGGTTTAGCCAAGGACTCGGCCTGGGGCTGAAGCCCTGCCCCGGGTGCTTCTTTTACAGGCGATGCTTTAGGTGAACCTTCCATTTTTCCTTCGATTATGAACTCTGACCGGCTGGGCTCGATGAAGGCGTCTGTCGGCACTTTGTGATCAGGCGGCAGCGGTTTTATCAGACGGGGCGTCACCACGATCATGAGCTCCGTCTTGTCTTTCAGGAAATTGCTGCTGCGGAACAGGGCGCCGAGTATCGGAATTTCTCCCAGAATCGGGAAGGCTTTGATCTGTTCCTTGAAGTTGTCCTTCAGCAGTCCGCCGATGGCGAGCGACTGACCGTCGCGCAGTTGCACGGTTGTCGATAGACGCCGGGTTGTGAAGGTTGGCACCGCCAAAATCCCGCCGGTGCTGGTGGTGGCGACGGTGTCGAATTTAACCAGCTCCGTCACTTCCGGGGATACCACGAGGTTGATCCGGCCTTCCTCCAGCACTGTTGGCGTAAACCTAAGCCCCACACCAAACTGTTTCGACACGAGAGTAAACACGCCGGCGAACTGGGGAACGGGAATCATGATTTCGCCGCCCACCAGGAAGCTCGCTTCCTGGCCGCTGATTGCCACGATGTTGGGCTCGGCCAGAATCTTTATCACAGCGTCCCTTTTCTCGCCATCGATTATTACGGAGTCTCCCGTAGGCGTAGTGGTCTGGATCGCGCTCAACGCCGCCCCCCCAATGCCGCCGGTTATGACCGTGGTGAAGGCGCTCCCGGCTTTTTTGACCGCTTTCTGGAAGTCAAAACCGAGTTTCTCCGCAACCGTCCGGTTGATCTCCGCGATCTTCACTTCCAGCATCACCTGCTGGTTGCTACCAACCTGAAGCAGATTGATGACCTGAATACTGCCGAGTCCCTGGCCGGCGCCCTGTGATTCGCCACCTTGTCCACCGCCCTGCGTGCCACCCTGGGTACCGCCACGTTGTGCGCCCCCCTGGGCGCCGGTGGAAGCGCGCACATAAGCATCCGCCAGCGCCACCGCCCGGTCCGCCTTGAGCGTATCGGATACCGTGCCGGACAGCGCCAGGGAGTCCGCTGCCGCGCTTACCCTGATGTTTTTCTCGTAAGGCATGAGTTCCTGCAACTTGCTTTGCAGCGCCGCCGCATCCATGATGACGGTCACGTCGATTACCGCAGTCTGCCCGCCCCGGGTCCACAGAATGACATTGGTCGTCCCGATGGTCTTACCCAGCACGTAGAGCTCGCTCTGGCTAATTAGCGCCACGTCTGCCACCTCTGGATTACCCACCGATAAGCGCGTGACCGGCGCCGGCAATCTGAGCAGGGCCGATTTGCCCAATGTCACATTCATGCCGGAAGCCACCGCAAGTGTCTCGGCTGGCCTAGCTGCCGCAATCATCTGGGCTGTCGCGGCGGGGACACCCGCCGTCAGCACAACGATGGCGCACAGCGCCATTGTGGCCAGAAGTGACGCAAACGATGGGAGTGGGCTGCCACGAAGAATTAAAGGGAGTACAGGGGGCAAAGAGGAATTGACGGTTTGCTGGAAAATGTGCCTTCCCGCAGGGGAGGCAGGGTATCTGTCCAGGCGTTGTTGCAGCTTCATCTGGGTTCCTGTTCCGCCAGTTTTGTTTCAGTTTTCTGAATGCCTCTGATGATTTCAACCGTCGGCTTCGGTGCAGCAGGCTTGCCGCGGTAGGCGGGCGCTGTTTTAGTTCTGGCACCCGGCCCCAGCAGATCTTGGGTGCGCACCCCGCTCGTCGTGCCCGGGCTTTTATCGATCTGGTTGCGCAGCACCAGCGACAGCGTGCCGACGCTGCGTGCCAGATCGAGCTTTTCTGCTTCCTCCGGGGTCACTTCCAGCGTTACGGCAGTTACCGCCTTGGGCTTGGTTTCGTCGCGGCCGAGATCCTGGCCCACTGCCAGCACCAGAATGCGCTCCAGCACGATCTTGGAGATGGGTTTATCACTTTCATCCTTCGTGTTGACCAGAATGTCCACATTGTTTCCCGGCAGCGCTAATCCGGCGAGGCCGACGACCTCATTCACTTTCACGGTAATAGCGCGCTTGCCCTCCGTAATCACGCCGGACAATCCGCCCGTGGCGCCTTCCGGCGCCAGTTTGGATTCCATCAGCGGTTCACCGCGCACCAGATTGATTTTGACTACACGGGAAGCGAGCAACTTCACATCCTGGAAAGATCCCGGCGGCATGCTGGCGCGTGGCCAGTCCGTCGGCTGCAGCATATCCGGGGTCAGCCGTGTGCCGACATCGATGTCCCGGGAAGCGATGATTACCCTGGATGCGTCCACACTTGCCCGCTCGATGACCCATTTACCCGCCACCACCACCGCAGCCAAACCCAACAGCAGCGAGATCACGATCATCCATATGGCCCTTACGTTCTTCATTTAACCATCCATTTTTGCCCGCAGTTATTTTCGGACTATCCGGCATTCGCACGTTTCTGTTTCTTTATAATCCAGCAACTCAATTCGGTATTTTGCGAGCAGATAAACCGGGAAACTGTAAGATACCGGTGAGTAATTCCCGGTCTGTTGCTTTTGTGGGTTTTGTGGAAATTCAATATATTGGTTATTGCCCGTCAGCCCCAGTGGGCAAGGACCAGATACGCCACCGTTCCCGCTGCGATCGCCACGCCGTAGGGCAGCTTGCCCACAGATTCCGCAGCGGACTCCGGAAGATTTCCGGCCACGGGAAGACTCCCCATTGAGCCCCCGGCCGCGCCGGTGAACAGCATCATTTTGAGGTTATACAACAGCCTGCGCAGCTTCCCCTGATACCACGCGGCCCCCAGCGCCAGCACACCACCCGCAAGCAGGACGCACAGCAATGCGCCGGTCGCGCCGCGCGCCCCCAGAAAGGCGCCGGTCATGGCCATGAGCTTCACATCCCCGGCACCCATGGCGCGCAGCAGGTAGAGCGGCAGCAGCAACACCAGGCCAACTCCCAGCCCCGCCAAGGAATCAAGAACTCCCAGCCCCCCCATTTCCTGCGGCAGCAGGGCATTCGACAGCACCCCTACAACCGCGCCCGAAAAAACCAGGGCATTCGGGATACGGCGGCTACGGATATCGTGCCAAGCCGCGAAAAGCAGCAGCAGCAGCAGAAACCCGATGATCAACGAATACATTCAACCCTTCCGGCAGCGCCGCCCGGCGAAGCGGCCGGGCGGTACATAGAACTCCAATTGCAATGCCAGGGGTGGCCGAAGAAAACCACGCACCTGGCAATTTTATTGAAGGTTTCTTTTTACCCCCCCCCCACAAGTTTAGTGGCGACGTTGTTGAATACGGTGGTCAAATTAGTGCCAATCAATTGCGTTGCACCGATAATCACCACCGCGATCAGGGCTGCGATCAGGCCGTATTCAATGGCGGTGACACCTTCTTCGTCGTTCAGAAACTGTTTCACGTATTGCACGATTATGTTCATGATGCTCTCTCTAATTTATGTCATTAAATAAAATCCGCCAGAACGGCGGAGACCTTTTCCTACAAGTCTCATTTTGGGAGCTCGCGAGTGCCTCGTCCATCGTACCGAAGTACAACGAATGCCTCATTCAAGCGCTTTGTCCATCGTATCAAAGTACAGTGAGTTACTTCATTTAAGTGCTTTGTCCATCGTACCAAAGTACAATGAATTGCCTCACTCACGCTTGAGTAGCTTTATTTAAGTGCCTTGTCCATCGTACCAAAGTACTGGCTCCAGCCCAAGTATGCCATTCGGCTGTTGGATGCGAGCCCCGTCACAACAACACGCTATCCTGGAGAAGTTTCTTCCTTTGTGTCTTTATCCCGTCCGGCTGCCATGACACGTCCTGTTCTGAGGTGTTGATATGATTATCAAGCGAGTGGCGTATTTACAGTGTGAGGAACAAACGGGCAAAAACGTGCCATTTCAGGAATTTGATGCGGGAACGGTACAGCCTAAAAAACACGATGCCGCTCCACGTTTGCTTAAGCCACGTTGCTGGCGGCGTGATGCGGAATATGGCTTTCAACCGAACAGATGTGCGGCGGACGACAGGTGGCTGCCATCCCGCTTTGGCTGCTATACTATGAATGCGCTTCGGTATGCTGGATGGGTCATTCAGCAAGCATAGGTTGGGGTGAGGCACTAACCCCAACCTATCGTGGCATCGGACATAAACGTTGGGGTTCCTTCGTCACCCCAACCTACACCTACTTAAGGAATCGCTCCGGAATTCCATTGTTGTCACCCCTGTAGTAGATAGATGAGCCATAAATACTTGCTGGAACGCAGCTTAAAGTCAGTCTGGCACCCCTGCACCCAGATGAAACAGCATGAAATGCTGCCACTCGTTCCCATCGCCCGCGGTGAAGGCGTGTGGCTTTACGGCTTCGAAGGCGAACGCTACCTCGACGCCATCGGTTCCTGGTGGGTCAATCTGTTTGGTCACACCAATCCACGCATCAATGCTGCAATCCGCGAGCAGTTGGATAGACTGGAGC
>JBKJYB010000260.1:0-15889 GCA_046716045.1 Nitrosospira sp. | reverse complement strand
CTTCAGATCAAGTATCTTGCTTTTTGTTTTTGCGTCTTGCAACAGCACCCATCATTCCCAAGCCTGCAAGCAACAGCGCGTAAGTTTCTGGTTCGGGGATGGCACTCACCGTTGGTGTTTGCGTAAGGGTGAAGGTATAGGTATTGCCCACGCCCGGATCAAACGCGCTTAGGCTGAAACCTGCGTTCGCCGCACCCCCAATGGCCAGGGCTCCGGTGAAGTTCAGATCACGCGGGCCGCTGGAATTGAAAGGGGAGGGCTGATTTACGGAAGGGGAATCAAGCGTAAAGCCATCAAGCGTCGATGAGTTAAAGCTGGTGAACACTACGCCGTTGCCTGACGCATCCGTGGGTTGCGTGATGCTGAGATGGAAATCGGAAAATGCCGTCCCGGTGTTATTGGTAATTGACTCAATGATGTCATAAGACCCACCGTTTCCTACAGAATGCGCTACCGTGAACGTCAACGTAATTGGATCGACGCTGTCAAAGACTTTAGAGAAATCGAGGCCTTTGTCATTGGTGGAACTGGCAAGGACCGAAAACGATCCCAGCCCCGGCCCGCTCGCAGTGATGTCCGTGATAACAGCCGAGGCGGAGGCAGTAGAAATCGATCCTCCGAAGATCAGGGCAGCGATAAGTGACTTCATTTGTATATTCATTGTTTTCTCCATCGGTTTAACGAAAAATAAATTGAACACCGAGCGATAGCACGTCGTGTTACCTTCATGCTCCTCGCATTGGTAGGCCTATTAATCTCATAAATAACAAACTATTAAAATAGCCCGAGTGGTATGGTCCGATAGCTCTTTTGTATTGGGATGGAATGGCAGAATTTGCAAATGCGTAAATTATCAACGCAATGCATAATGTGCCGTCGAGCTGAGCTAATATGAAAGCAACTATGGATGTAGGGGCTGGACGCGAGCATATATCCCAGATCTCTCGTGCGGCGCTTGCGGCGAAGAATGCGAGAAAATGAGTGGATGCTAGCGCAGCATGGGTTTACTGCTTTGATGGCAGTACTGTAAGGCCGAACCAGCAGATAAAAAGCTCAGCTCAGTAGGCGGTTCGATCCATAAAGACGACCACGACGGTCTTGAAGAGGATATGCAAATCGAGGCGCAGGGACCAGTTGCGCAGATAGTCGAGATCGTGATCGATGCGCGCCTGCATCTTATCGAGGGTCCTGGTTTCGCCGCGGTAGCCGTTGACCTGGGCCCAGCCGGTAATGCCGGGCTTGACCTTGTGGCGGATCATATAGCCCTTGATCAGATTGCGGTAGGTTTCATTGTGCGCCACGGCATGTGGCCGAGGCCCGACAATACTCATGCGCCCCTGCAGGACATTAACGAACTGGGGCAATTCGTCCAGCGAATTGGTGCGCAGGAAAGCGCCCACACGGGTGATGCGGCTGTCGCCCTTGTGCGCCTGGAGAATGGTCTGGCCGTCGTCGCAGACACGCATCGAGCGGAATTTATAGACGAGAATTTCCTCCCCATCAAGCCCGTAGCGGCGCTGCTTGAATATAACGGGACCTGGGGAATCCAGCTTGATGGCCGCCGCGACGATCAGCAAAACCGGCGAGATCAGCGCCAGGATGAGCAAGGACAGAATGATATCGCTGGAGCGCTTGATGATGCCGTTGGAGCCCGTGAAAGGCGATTCGCAAACGGAGATGACCGGCGTGCCGCACATTGTTCCACTGCGGCCCTGAATCAGATCGGTCACGAACATGTCGGGCACAAAGTAGATGGAGGCCGTGGTATCTTTCAGTTCATCGAGCACATGGAGGATGCGCGGCTGCGAGGCCATCGGCAGCGACAGATAGATGAACTGGATACGGTTTTTCTTGACGAAGCCGGGCAATTCACGCAGCCTTCCGAGCAGTTGGCTGTTTGGGGCTTGGTGGAGCCTGCTCTGGTCCCGATCATCGAAGAAGCCGGACAGTTCGATCTTGGAATAGCGTGTCTCGTGAATCCGGCTGGCAAGCGTCACCCCCTGCTCATTCATGCCGACGATGATGGCGCGCTGCGGCGGGCCCTGCAGCATCAGCAGATAACGGGCGGTGGCACGCAGCATCAGATGGGCGCCAACTTGGCTCAAGGGCGCCACCCATAGCCATGTGATCCGCGCCTGGCTGGAGAATTCGGCGATGTAGCCAGTGGCAAAGCCGAGAAAGAGTAGCAGCAAGGCCACCCAGAACCAGCTGTAGAGAATGTCGAAGACCAGTCTCTTGATTGAAAATTGCAGACGCGAGGTGCCTGGAAAGGTAATCGAAAATACGATCACCGCGAGAATCAGGTAGGGCGGCAGCAGTTCTCCTTCAATGCCCGTGCTCACAAACCAGAGCGACAGCGCCAGGGCTGCAGGGTCGAGCGTGGCTTCGACCGCGCTGAGCATGTTATTGCCAAGCGGCCCTTGGGTACGGTGGGTGGAAACCGTTGAGGCGGAAAATGTCGGATTGGCTTTACTCATGTTCCTGATTCAGCAGTATGGAGTTGCTGTTTCGAATTAAAGCGAAGAATGAATTAATTTCAGTCATGGCTTGGGCTACGCTCAATCTTGGAAACGGCTTGCATGCGGTTATACACGTCAAGCTTTTTGAAGATGCGCTGCATATGGTTTTTTACGGTGAAGGCACTGATAGACAGAATGCTGCCTATCTCCCCATTGGTTTTGCCCATCTTTACCCAATCCATTATTTCGCTTTCACGCTCGCTCAATCCGTAATTCTTGCTTCTTGGAGACACCTCTGCTTCCGGTGGCTGTGTCATGCTGCGAGGCAAGGGCGTCACCCCACGTAACGCCGTATCAAGATAAGGCAGCAGAATTTCTAGGGCGCTCAGTGCGGAACTGTCGAGTTTGTCTTTCGAGCTGAAAATTACGTACAGGCAGTCGTAATGCTCGCGTTTGTCGCTGATGCCGTGCAACAGCGTGGAGTGCATGCCTTGCAAAGCGTTGCTAAAAGCACACTGCCGGCCGCCTTCTTGCTGCAGAATATCGGATTGTCCTGCGCCAATTGTGCATGGCATCCTTCCAAGTTCGATCCAGCGCCTGTAGAGTCTCCGCAGCAAAGGAAAAAGACTTGTTGGCTCTGAATATGCCGTCCTGACTCCGGGGAGGGCAGAAACAATGTCGTACCGAATGAAATTCGAGTCAAAGTCGCCCCAGGCGGCAAGCATAATCTTATGGGGCAGGTAGTGCTGCACCTCTCCCTGCAGCCATCTCAACAAATCAGAATGGCTTTGCACCGCCATTCCTTTTCTGATGACTCGCAAGTACCCTTCCAGATGCTCATCGGAGAGCGAAGAATGCATCGTCATCTGCAGTAGGGACCTTTTTGTTTTCACACAACTGATTTAGTCATCGCCTTGCGTACTAATGTTGGTCATCCCGCTTAACTGAATCATCAAGTCAACCTCATTGTTATCTTCATCCGCGGGCTCTCCGGACTCGTAGAATTCCATCAAGGCCAGGAGGGCATCGGCATGCTTTAACGCAGGGGTGTCAGGCTCTTCGGTCGACAATAGAATATCCTCGTCAGAGTCTTGTCCGCTTTTTTCAACGCTCATAATCAGCAGTGCTTAATAACGTCAGAGGGTAGGAATGCCAGGAGGTAGGATACTGGTAAGCAAAAAGCATACCTAGAGATAAACCCTTTTACATCAACGTGCGTGGGAGCATTACTATTAAATTTGTAAGAAGTGCCGACTACGATTCCCCCTAAACCGGTACCTCAGGCCCTGCCGAGGAGGACGACTAGACGACGAAGGGAGAAGCAGGTGATTGCCAGAAGGTGGAGCAGCAATAACATCTCAAATGGTACGAGGTTAAAGAAGTGCGTTCCTTGGTTAACAGTAAACGACTTGAGATAAACCTGTTAGCGGAGTTACATATGCATGAGTGGCAAGGGGAGGGACGAAAGGCCGCAGCTATTATGGATATCAATCACCGTAGTGTTCTAGCTGAATTCACGTGCATCGGATCACGAGTGCGATGAACGTAGCAATGAGCGGAGTCGCAACTGAGGTACAAAAGATATTTCTTCAGGAGCTCCCCCATAACACATTGATCAGGTATTGTAATTTTAAGAAAAAATAAATTAAAGCCTAAAAGGCTATTGACATTCTGAAGTAATCCACAACTACAAGGACAGCGACTTAAAGCCCGCGGAAAACCGCATGAATATTTGGCCTTTCAATAAGTACATGATTAATCGTTGTTTTTCCTAGTTCAAAAAATGGGCAACACGAAAAATAGTGTTACGAAAGGATGGCTTATCCCTCGTTATCGGCAGTTATCAACAAACTTATCCACAACAATTGTGGAAAAAATTAGCGTCGTAACCGGCAGGTAGTAGGCTGCGTTGGGTGTTGCAGGTGGAACTATTTCTACACCTCCAGACTGCTTGGCGAGCCGCGAGCCGGCATTGATGACAAACACTTTCAACCCATGTAAACCCGTTCGTTCCGGGTTAGTCTTATAGCCAACTTCTGAATGGGGCAATGATGGGGCACACGGCTATAAAAACTTGCAATGAAATACAATCAGCAGTAACAAATTTGAGATAATAAGTTATTGATTCGACTGTTTTGATTTGTTGCGGAATGCTGTGAAGTATTGATTGACTCGGACTCTTAATCCGTAGGTCGAGCGTTCGAGCCGCTCACGACCCACCATCAATATTGATGGTTATTGCAGCCTCCCTTTTTTGTTATCCATCTCTTCCATCAGCGAGGGAGCCGCGCTAAAGAAAGCGCAAGTTCCATATGGATAAACAAGTACTCGTTTTTTTGATGCGGTAGCGATGAGCACATGGCTAAGCCAGAAGGAAGGGAGAAGTATCGTTTGCCGACCGAGGCCGAGTGGGAGTACGCTGCGCGCGCCGGGACGCAAACCCGTTACCACAGCGGCAACGACCCCGAGTCTTTACTGAGGATAGCGAACACGTTCGACGTTGACGCGCAGGTAAACTGGCCACGATGGAAGTCGTATGCAACGGCTGGTCACGACGGTTTTGCGTTCACGGCACCTGTAGGAAGTTATGCGCCAAACGCTTTTGAACTTTACGATATGCACGGCAACGTGTGGGAGTGGTGCGGGGACTGGTATGACGAGTCCTATTACGCCAACTCGCCGGTAAATGATCCTCCTGGGCCTGCGTCGGGCACAGTGCGGGTCCGTCGTGGAGGGGTCATGGCACACCTGGTCACTCTATGCCCGGTCTTCATACCGCAATTGGAACACCTCAGAGACACGCTACCCGCTTGTAGGATTCAGATTAGTACTAGAAATTGATGCGGATAAGCACTAGCCGTTTTTGAAAGCGGCTGGGCGCGCAGGCGAGTCAACTGCCGAACAATCCGCTCTTGCTAATTCGTTCTTGCTGGTACCAATTAAGCAGCTCTTGCTCATCACCTTTGTTACAGCTGGAAATCGACGCTCCTCCGTTTTTGTTAATCGATTCCTCATCTGCTGTCCGATATCACGAAGCAACTCCATGTAGCGGCAGGCCGCCACAATGGCTTCGCGAGTTTATGACAACCAATCCTCCGCTGATGCGTTATATCAAGCGTGGTGCAGAGAATAATAATCTGGTCAGAGTCGCGTTTATGATTTGCCGCAAGCATGCGATATTTCTATTCATGGGCAGGTGTACTTAAGTCCAATGGTCATCGCTATAAAAATCCGTAAGATAGATTATGGATAAGGTTTTTTTTAAAAACCTGAAATTTTATTCGCATTACCCGCGATGAGAATAATTGGCCATTAACAAATGGTTGTTTGTGGGGAAAAAGATTCACCTTTGGATTTCAAACGAACACTTGACCGTAAAGAGGAGATCGGACGTGAGCAGAATCGGATTGGTGGCGTTGTTGGCGGGTATTGTTCTTGGTTATGGCAATCCGGTGCTGGCGCAGGGGGGTGGCGCCGGGCAGCATGATGGCGTGAGTGGAGGAGGGGACAAGAAGCGTGGTGGAGCCGCCATTGATCATAGGAGCCAGAAAGCAAATGAGAACTCGAACGCCCAATGGTCTACCGGCGCAACAAAAGGTAAAGACCGTGCGGACCTGAGACATCAGCAGAAGCAGGATAGCGACCATGGCAAGAAGCATGGGGGCAAGGCTCGCGGCCATGATAAGGATGATGACGACGGAAAGGCGCGTGGCCATAATAAGGATCACGGCGGCAAGGCCCGCGGTCATGGTAAGGATAAAGCAGGCAAAGGCAGCCAGGATCGCGATTCCAACTAACCCTGGAGCTACGCTAGTCAAGTATCAGAGATAACGAAGTATTTTTCAGAAGGAGAATATAGATGCCGAACGAATCCCTTAATCCATGGAAGCTCGCAACCATTGGAATACTGTTGGTGGGTGCAACTGTTGCGGCCACAATGCTCGTTGTAGGACGAGATTCCAAGACCGGGCTGCCTGATTCCCCAACGGCGCAAATCAGTGAGACACAAACCCTTGCAACAGAGGAGAAGGCGGCATCGACCGTGAAGGCCGCGCCCGTAGCGCGCCAGCAGGCTGCCCGCCCGCCAAGTCCCCCGCAGGCCGCATATCCCACCCAATCCGCGTACCCTTCACAGTCTGTCATGGAGGAATGCAATAGGTATGCGAATGAAGAGGTAAATAGCAAAACCGAAGAAGTACTCAAGAATGCCGCACTGGGTGCCGCTATTGGCGCGGCTGTGGGTGCGGCCGGCGGCGCCATTGCGGGTGGAGGGAAAGGTGCCGGGAAAGGAGCCGCTATTGGCGGTGTAACCGGCGCGGCGGGGGGAAGCCTCTACGGACTCAATGAAACCAAGTCGCACGACGCGGAATACCAGGCTGCTTATGCTTCCTGCATGCGCACGAAGGGTTACTAGGCTTAATCGCACGTTCTATAGTCGAGGCTGAGAGCTGCGCAAGTGCTCGGGGCTGCGCCCGGTTGGGCGGTACGGGCGCTTGCAAAGTCATACCACGCCGTACATACGGCAGGTTTATTCGTTTCCTGACGTTATTCCATCACCGCCGGTAACTGCGCGGCAAGCAAATTCTTTTCCTTGGTTACCGTACCCAGCAGCGCATAGCCCAGCAGTTTGCCTTCCGCACTTTGAAACAATGCTTTCACGCTATTTTCACTTTCCTCTATCAGCCATTCGCCTTGCGCATCAGGGTCGGGAGGTGAGACTACGGTTGCGCAGGCCGGGGTTTTAACCACCACGGGCATAGCGGGGTATCGTACCTGAGTTGGAGTGCGGGCAAGCGTTGCCGCAAGGCCACGCGCCGCATGCATGATCGGCATAACGAAAGGCAGTACCCTGCCCTCCACCTCGGCACAATCGCCGAGCGCATAGATATCCGAGTACCGGGTTTGAAGCGAGCGGCTCACCGCAATGCCGCGATTCACCTTAATGCCGGCTGCTTCCGCCAAGGCAGTGCGCGGGCGTAATCCTATGGCGGAGAGCAAAACATCCGTTTGTATGATTTCCCCATTGTCGAGCGTCAAGCGCAAGCTTTCGTGAATTCGTTCCACGCGCTGGGTTGCCGCGCCCAAATGAAAAACTATGCCAATAGCCTCCAGCCTGTGTTGCAGAAAGGCGCCACCGACCTGCGGCAGAAGCCGCCCCAGAGGACGTGCGCTAATATCTATTACACGTACCCGGTAACCGGCCACAGCCAGATCGTTGGCAAATTCACAGCCGATCAATCCCGCACCCAGAATGGTCACATCCTTCTTTCCCTGTAGCGCAGTGCACAGCTGGTGGTAGTCGTCGAGATCGTTTACTGACAAAATTGCGTCAACCCCGTCTCCCTCCAGCGGCAGACGGACCGGATCAGCACCCAAGGCCAGAATGAGTTGACTGTAAGAGAGTTTCTCTCCACCTTGCAAGGTCACGTTTTTACCGGATGGTTCAATGGCCGTTACGCGACTGTGCGAGCGAATCGTCATCTTTAACTGTTCGGCCATTTTTTCCGCGTTGGCGTTGAGTATGGATAGCGGCGTCTTACCTGTAGCCAGCGCATTCGACAGCATAGGCTTGGAGTAGAATCCGCCATGATCCGCGGAAATGATCTGGATGGATGTTTCGGCGTCCAGCTTACGAAATTCCCGAGCCACGGTATATCCCGCAAGCCCGCTGCCGATAATGACCACAGGTTGCCGGCTCAAGCTTTCACCATTTCAAAGTGGGCGCTTATCATGCTCCGGGTGGAGGCGCAGTGCTGACTGACAATCGTTCCGTCATAGATGAGGTTATACATATCGTACTGAAATTCGGTCATTCCGTGTTCCTCGCGGATATATCGAATGATAAATTATTTTCAATCTGAATTTTGATGTCTTCCAAAGTTTATGCGGCATACTTTTGAGGTACGGTAGCTTTGTTAGTCAGTTGGACATCGGTAAAGTTTACTAGCAGCATGAGAAAATACGGAAATCAGAATAACGAGCTGGAATGCGCTAGCCGGCAAGGTTAGCGCATTGATGAGTACAAATATGATGAATATTGGTTTTATTGGTCTTGGCATCATGGGTAAACCTATGGCTGGGCATCTTATCAATGGCGGGCACGCGTTGTTTTTGCATTCGCGTAGCGGCGTGCCGCAAGAATTGCTCGCACAGGGGGGCGAGGCTTGTTTTTCGCCCAGAGAAGTGGCAAAAAACGTCGGCATCATTATCACCATGTTACCCGACACCCCGGATGTGGAACGCGTATTATTCGGTGAGAACGGCGTGGCGCAGGGATTGACGCCAGGCAAGATTGTGGTGGACATGAGTTCCATTTCTCCCATCGAGACCAGGGTATTCGCCGCCAGAATCAACCAGCTTGGTTGTGATTATGTGGATGCGCCCGTGTCGGGGGGTGATATAGGCGCGAAGAGTGCTACCCTTACCATTATGGTGGGTGCTACGGAAACCGTATTTGAGAAAGTGAAGCCTGTTCTCGAATTACTGGGCAAAAGCATAACGTTAATCGGCGACAATGGCGCCGGTCAGACTTGCAAGATTGCCAATCAGATCATCGTTGCACTCACTATCGAGGCCGTGGGTGAGGCGTTGCTGTTTGCATCCAAGGCTGGCGTAGACCCTGCCAGGGTGCGTCAAGCCTTGATGGGCGGATTTGCCGCATCGCGCGTCCTGGAAGTCCACGGCGAGCGCATGATCAAGCGTACATTCGATCCGGGATTTCGCATCGAACTGCACCAAAAGGATTTGAATCTCGCGCTTTCCGGTGCGTGCGCACTGGGCTTGAGTTTACCCAACACGGCCGCCACCCAGGAGCTGTTCAACGCATGCGTCGCTTACGGTGGCGCAAAATGGGATAGTTCAGCTTTAGTACAAGCGCTGGAAAAATTGGCGAATCATGAGATTTAATAAACCGGATTCAGTAAACGTACACCGAACTGTTGAGCTATGAATTCTCTCGAACTTGCCGCAAGGCTGCGTACATTTCTTCCGTCGGACGCGGTGCTCCATGAGACCGAAGATCTGAGGCCGTATGAGTGCGACGGTCTGTCGGCATACCGGCAAACGCCAATGATTGTGGCGTTGCCAGAAACCGAAGAAGAAGTGGCCGAAATTCTGCGGATTTGTCATGCATCGAAAACCCCGGTCGTGGCGCGCGGGGCGGGCACTGGCCTGTCCGGCGGTGCGCTGCCTCACGCGGAAGGTGTTCTTCTGTCGCTCGCCAAATTGAAGCGCATACTTGAAGTTGATCCGGCCGCGCGTACCGCTCGGGTGCAACCCGGCGTACGTAACCTTGCGATCAGCGAAGCGGCGGCACCCCATGGCTTATACTATGCGCCCGATCCCTCCTCGCAGATAGCCTGCTCCATTGGCGGTAATGTGGCGGAAAATTCAGGAGGCGTGCACTGCCTGAAGTATGGGCTCACGGTGCACAATATCCTCAAATTGCGGGTGATAACCATTGCGGGTGATATTCTAGAAATCGGTGGGGAAGGCCTGGATTCCCCGGGTTACGACCTGCTGGCGCTCATGACCGGCAGCGAAGGCATGCTGGGTATCGTTACCGAAGTCACCGTAAAGCTCTTGCCCAGACCGGAAAAAGCGCAGGTAGTCATGGCG
This sequence comes from Nitrosospira sp., assembly GCA_046716045.1. GTDB lineage: Bacteria > Pseudomonadota > Gammaproteobacteria > Burkholderiales > Nitrosomonadaceae > Nitrosospira. The sequence goes on along the minus strand of JBKJYB010000260.1, from coordinate 5,813 downwards.
GCCTTTGACGACATACGCAAGGCGGGCGACGCGGTGGCAAACGTGATCGGCGCCGGCATTATTCCGGCTGGCATGGAAATAATGGATAAAATCACCACGCATGCAGTGGAGGCGTACATCCACGCCGGCTACAACCTTGAGGCGGCCGCGATCCTGTTATGCGAGTCCGACGGTGCGATGGAGGAAGTGGCGGAGGAAATCCAGCGTATTGATGAGATCATGAACAAGAGTGGCGCGACCGAAATCAGAACCTCCCGTGATGAAGCGGAACGGCTCAGATTCTGGGCCGGGCGTAAGGCAGCGTTTCCGGCCGCAGGCCGTGTTTCACCTGATTATTACTGTATGGACGGGACTATTCCACGCAAAAAACTCGCTGAGGTATTGAGTGGGATTGAAGCGCTCTCTGCCAAATACGGCCTGCGTTGCATGAATGTCTTCCACGCTGGCGATGGTAACCTGCATCCGCTGATTCTTTACGATGCCAGCCAGCCCGGCGAACTGGAGATGACCGAGGAATTTGGCGCAAAAATACTTCAAATGTGCATCCAGGTCGGGGGAACTATTACCGGTGAGCATGGAGTCGGCATCGAGAAAATTAACCAGATGTGTTCACAATTCAAAGCTGGGGAGCTTGAAACATTTCATGCGGTAAAAGCGGCGTTCGATCCGGACGGACTTTTGAATCCCGGAAAAGCCGTGCCGACTCTGCGTCGCTGCGCTGAGCATGGTGCGATGCACGTGCGTGCGGGGGAGGAGAAATTTCCCGCGTTGCCGAGGTTCTGAAAGCTCGATTGATCCGCAATCCTTGCAGTTCAGTTATGTCTATGCAATATATCGCCGACCAATTTGCCGATATTATCCGCACCGCCACCGCGGATAAAGCACCATTGTGTATACGCGGCGGAGGCAGCAAGGATTTCTACGGTAATCACATCGTGGGTTGCAATGGCCGCGTTCTTGGCACTGGCGCTTATGCCGGAATCGTGGATTATGAGCCGACCGAACTGGTGTTGACTGCCCGCGCTGGCACCCGCTTGGCCGATCTTGAAACGGAATTGCGCAAGCATGGTCAAATGCTGGCGTTCGAGCCGCCGCATTTCGGTTCCGCCGCTACGCTCGGCGGTTGTGTCGCCACTGGCCTGTCGGGTCCACGCCGGGCATCCGCCGGAGCGGTACGCGACTTTGTGCTGGGGGTGCGCATGCTTGACGGCAGAGGAGATGATCTGCGTTTTGGCGGGCAGGTAATGAAAAACGTTGCGGGCTATGATGTCTCGCGTTTAATGACAGGTTCGATGGGAACACTGGGTTTGTTGCTGGAAGTTTCACTCAAAGTGCTGCCGCTGCCGGCAATGGAGATCACGCTGCGTATGACCATGGAAGAAGCTGAGGCCATTGACAGGATGAATCGCTGGGCCGGTAAGCCGCTGCCGGTTTCCGCAACCTGTTTTTACGATGGCGAGCTTGCTGTAAGACTCTCTGGCGCCGAACCCGCGGTACGTGCGGCGCATGCGAAACTGGGCGGCGATGAAATAGTTGACGGAACGGCTTTTTGGGAATCGGTACGCGAACAGTCGCATTCATTTTTTGATTCCGGAAAACCTCTCTGGCGCCTATCCATGAAATCTACGGCTCCGCCACTGTTGCTGCCGGGCAAGCAAATGATTGAGTGGGGAGGCGCGCAACGCTGGTGGTCAGATGAAACGGTCGATGAAGAGGTCGATGCCGATGTTGTGCGCGGGGTCGCGAAAGCCGCAGGCGGGCACGCCACACTGTTTCGCAGCCATGAATCATGCGTTGATGTATTTCATCCACTCGAACCAGCAATGATGGCTATTCACCGGCGTTTAAAGGCGAAATTCGATCCGATGGGGATACTCAATCCTGGCCGGATGTATCCTCAATACTAAATAAATAGTGCAAACTAAACTCGCCGATTTCATCAAGGATTCCCCGGAAGGGCAAGAAGCCGACGCCATACTGCGGACTTGTGTGCATTGTGGTTTCTGCCTCGCCACCTGTCCGACCTATCAGTTGCTGGGCGATGAGCTGGATAGTCCGCGCGGCCGCATTTACCTGATGAAGCAAATGCTGGAAGGTGAGCCGGTTACGCAAAAAACCCAGTTGCATCTCGACCGCTGCCTTACCTGCCGCGCCTGCGAAACGGTTTGCCCATCCGGTGTGCGTTATGGGCGGCTGGTGGATATCGGTCGCGGCATCGTTGAAAAAAAGGTGGGGCGTGGTGTAGCGGCCGGTGCCACGCGGTACATACTGCGCCAGACGTTGCCTAATTCCAGGGTATTTGCATCGCTATTGAAACTGGGACGAGGCATTCGTCCATTGCTTCCGGGTAGTCTGAAAGATTCGATACCGCCGGAAACCAAAGAAATGCAACTTGCGGGATCATGGCCCCCTGCTCGCCATACACGCAAGATGCTGGTACTTGAAGGCTGTGTGCAACCGGCGCTGGCACCCAATATCAACGCCGCTACCGCACGGGTACTGGATAAGCTCGGCATATCGTTGATCACGGCGGAAAACGCCGGTTGCTGCGGCGCGGTTTCGTACCATCTTAATGCCCAGCAGGAAGGATTGGATTACATGCGCCGCAATGTGGATGCCTGGTGGCCGTATGTTGGAAACGAAGTGGAAATTAATACCAGGCAAGGAAGAGGAGGAGTGGAAGCGATCGTCATGACCGCCAGCGGTTGCGGCGTGACGGTGAAGGAATATGGCCACTTGTTGCGTCATGATCCGGCCTACGCGGAAAAAGCAGCACGTATTTCGGAATTGTGTAAAGATATCAGCGAAATACTCGAAGCCGAGACCCGGACATTGGTTGCTCTCATCAGCAGCTTGCCGGTTAACACAAAAAAATCAAAACTTGCTTTTCATTCTCCCTGTACGCTGCAACACGGCATGCAGATTCGCGGTGTAGTCGAGAGGATTCTGATTGCCGCGGATTTCGAATTGACTGTTGTACCGGACGCCCATCTTTGCTGCGGATCGGCCGGGACTTACTCCATTCTGCAACCGGAGCTATCGCAACAGCTATTGAAAAATAAAGTTACCGCGCTGGAATCAGGCAGTCCCGCACGTATCGCTACCGCCAATATAGGTTGCCTCATGCACGTGCGAAGCGGTACATCGGTGCCAGTCAATCATTGGATCGAGATATTGGACGAAAAACTCGTTGAAGGTGCACATGCCTGAATTTGCCAACGAGTCATAGAATGAGGTTCCGCGCGAATTCGTGAGCCGGCTTATCGAGTCAATGAGCGATGACATTCCATATAAACTTCCCTATTGATCTCTCGTAAATTTCTTGTCCGACAGGACTCATCGCGGAGTTTGCTTTTTCCCCTCAGTCTAACTCTATATAATCAGACTTTTTTTCCTTGATCCCGTTTCTTCAATATTATTCATGAGCTTCGTCAACAAGCCAATGGCGAAAAAGCCGAGCTCCAATCCCCTGCCTTCCAGGATCGTCAGGCTATTGCGTGAATCCTGCGGACTCGCCCTACTGGGCGCGGCGCTATATCTGGTGCTGATATTTTATGGCTATGATCGCGCCGATCCGGGTTGGTCGCACAGCGGCGACGGTCCACCACACAACCCCGGAGGGATCGCGGGCGCGTGGCTGGCGGATTTGCTGCTGTATTTATTGGGGGCTTCCGCCTGGTGGTGCGTGTTGTTTTTTCTTTATCTGGTGGCATGGAGTTATCATCGCATTGATGCTGTGGGAATATTCGATCGCCGTCCGTTATTCGTTTCAGCTGCTGGTTTTCTGGTATTGCTGGTGGCCAGCAGCGGGTTTGAAGCGCTACGGTTCTACACACTCAAAATAATGCTGCCGCAGGCCCCGGGAGGGGTGCTGGGTGAGATAATCAGCAAAAATCTGTCGCAGATGCTGGGCTTTACCGGTGCGACTTTGACGCTGCTGATATTGATGGCAATCGGCTTCAGCTTGTTCACTGGCCTGTCGTGGGTGCGCTTCGTCGAGAAACTGGGGACGGTGATTGAGGAAAGCTGGTTGTTTGCCAGGCGCCGCTGGGAGGATTGGCAAGATCGGCGCGCAGGCATAGTCTCGGCAATCAAACGCGATGAGTTGGTCGAGGTCGGTAAAAAGCGTTTCAATGAGAATCCGCCTTTGCATATCGAGCCTCCGGCCACCATAATTCTCAAGTCGTCACGTGTAATCAAGGAGAAACAGACGCCGCTATTCGTCGATTTGCCCGATTCACCCTTGCCGCCGCTGCATCTGCTGGATGAGCCGCACAAGGATGTGGAAATGTTGTCGACAGACACGCTTGAATTCACGTCCCGCCTGATCGAACGCAAACTGATCGATTTCGGCGTCGAAGTCAAAGTGGTGGCGGCATATCCCGGACCGGTCATTACCCGTTATGAGATCGAGCCCGCGATAGGCGTAAAGGGCAATCAGATTCTCAATCTGGTGAAAGATCTCGCTCGCTCGCTGTCGGTGGTGAGCATACGTGTAGTCGAAACCATTCCCGGCAAGACCAGTATGGGTCTGGAAATTCCCAACCCCAAGCGGCAGGTGGTACGCCTGTCGGAAATTCTTAGCTCACAGGCTTATTCCGACATGGCGTCGCCATTGACTATCGCGTTAGGCAAGGACATCGGCGGCCATCCGGTGGTGGCCGACCTGGGAAGAATGCCGCACGTGCTGGTGGCGGGAACGACCGGATCGGGCAAATCGGTGGCAATCAACGCCATGATCCTGAGCCTCATCTATAAGGCTACGCCTGAACAAGTGCGCCTGATTCTGGTGGATCCGAAAATGCTTGAACTGTCCGTGTATGAAGGTATCCCCCATCTGCTGGCGCCCGTAGTGACCGATATGCGGCAGGCGGCGAGCGCGCTGCGTTGGTGCGTGGCCGAAATGGAACGCCGTTATAAGCTGATGTCGTCATTGGGCGTGCGTAATCTGGGCGGTTACAATCAAAAAATCCGCGATGCGATCAAGAACGATAAGCCGCTTGCCAATCCGTTCAGCCTGACACCTGATACGCCGGATTTGCTGGAGGAGATGCCGCTGATTGTAGTGGTCATAGATGAACTGGCGGATTTGATGATGGTAGTGGGCAAGAAAGTCGAGGAATTAATCGCAAGACTTGCGCAAAAAGCCCGTGCCGCGGGTGTGCATTTGCTGCTCGCCACACAACGTCCCTCGGTGGATGTGATCACTGGCCTGATCAAGGCAAATATTCCGACCCGGGTAGCGTTTCAAGTATCGAGCAAGGTGGACTCGCGCACCATCCTCGATCAGATGGGGGCGGAGGCGCTGTTGGGGCAGGGGGATATGCTTTATCTACCCCCTGGCAGTGGCTACCCGCAGCGAGTGCATGGTGCTTTTGTCGCCGATCAGGAAGTGCATCGTGTGGTGGAATATCTTAAAGAACATGGCGAACCACGCTATGTGGATGGGGTGCTTAATTCAATCGAAGAAGAAAGTGGCGGCAATGCGGGCGAAAGTAACGGCATGGCCGGACAGGAAAGCGGTGAAGCCGACCCGCTTTACGACGAAGCCGTCGCGATGGTGCTCAAGTCGCGTCGCGCCTCTATCTCGCTGGTGCAACGGCACCTGCGTATCGGTTATAACCGGGCCGCGCGGTTAATTGAGGAGATGGAACGCGCCGGTCTTGTTTCGGCCATGCAAACCAACGGTAATCGGGAAGTGCTGGTTCCTGCGCGGAATGAATAGGATAGTATTGATTTTCAAATAAGAAAGACATGGCGGGAGGTGATCGTTGCGTAAAAACAACGATGCGCCTTATTCGCATGTTTGACAC
>JBKJYB010000259.1:0-4196 GCA_046716045.1 Nitrosospira sp. | reverse complement strand
GGGAGGGGCTTGCCGTAGTGATCGATCCGCGGCGCGATATCGACGAATATCTGGAACTCGCCCAGAAAAATGATTTGAGCATCGCCTATATTTTCGAAACGCACCGGCAGGAAGATTTTGAATTCGGTTCGCGAACGCTGGCGGCGATGACGGGCGCCAGAATCGTGACGGGCACGCACGAGCTGTTCGGCCACTCGGATATCAAGCTTGCGGATGAAAAAGAGCTCAAGGTGGGTACCACGCGTTTCGTTGCGCTCGAAACACCCGGCCATACGCCGGAAAGCGTAACGTATGCCGTCTATCCTCAGGATACCAAGGATAAATGCTGGGGCGTATTTACCGGAGATGCGCTCTTTGTCAGCGAGACCGGGCGCACCGATCTGCCGGACCCGGACCAAACCGGTGAAAACGCCGGCATTCTTTATGATTCCATCCAGCAAAAGATTGCGCCGCTGGGTGATCAGACTCTGCTTTTTCCCGCGCATGGGTCCGGTTCGGCATGCGGCGGAAGTATTTCCAAGCGCGATGACTCCACGCTGGGTATCGAAAAAGAAACCAACCTCGTCTTCAAGGTGAGCCGCATGGAATTCGTCGACCATAAGGTGGCCGAGAAACTGCCGCGCCCGCCCTATTTTTCCCATATGGAACGAGTCAATCTGATGGGGGGAAGACCGCCTGGGTTATCAGCGGAGTTTCGCGTCCTTCAATCCGGAGAGTTCCGGGAAAGGATGAAGGACGCAATCGTGATCGATTGCCGCTCGCCCGATGCCTTTGCGGCCGCGCATATTCCCTTGTCCTACAACATCTGGCTGAAAGGGCTTCCAGCCTTCGGCGGCTGGGTGGCGGACGAAAACACGGCAATACTTCTCGTGCTCGATGAGCCGGACCATATTCAAGAGGCGGTGACGTCCCTGTCACGCATTGGTATCGACAGAGTGGAAGGCATGCTTGCGGGCGGCGTGGAAGCTTGGCGGGAGCAGGGGTTGTCCATTTACGGGCTGGGCACCATCAGCGCCGAGGAATGTGCCAACTGGATGCAGGACCGCAAGATAAACGTGCTCGACGTGCGGGATGATAACGAATGGACAAAAAAACACATACCAGGCGTCCTCCATACCTTTGTGGGCTATCTGGAGGACAGTATTCCGCAACTTCCGAAAGACAGTGAGCTGGTGGTTCACTGTAGCGTCGGGCACCGGGCCGGGCTGGCTGCAAGCATTCTTGAACGGAATGGTTTTTCTAAAGTTTATAACATGCTTGGGGGTCTCTGCGCATGGGAAGCGCTGGGCCTGCCATTGGAAAAGACGGACGACGCTGAATCAAGGTGAAGGCAATGCAGGCTAAATAAGATCAACCGAGGTCAACAAACCAGCGAGATACAACGCATCCATGACAGGAGGCACTGATGGAATATGACGGTGGTGCATGGTCTCCCTATCTGGTCGGGGCGCTCATCGGGGTACTCTCGATGGCGACATTCTATTTTTCCAACCAGCCGATTGGTGCCTCAACGTCTTTCGCACGTATTGCCGGGCTCATAGGAAATCTGTTTTCCAAAGGGCATACTGAATCCCTCAAGTTTTTTCAGGAAACAAAACCGCAGATTGAGTGGGGCGTCATGCTCATGATCGGCATTATCCTCGGTGCTTTTCTGGCCGCTTACACGGGGGGTGAAATCACCGCGCAATGGATACCGCCCTTGTGGGAAGAACACTTTGGCTCAAGTCGCGCGCTGCGTCTTGGTGTAGCATTTATCGGCGGCGCGGTTATGGCGTTTGGCGCGCGGCTTGCGGGCGGGTGCACGAGCGGGCACGGCATTAGTGGAACATTGCAACTCTCGGTAGGCTCGTGGATCGCGCTGATGTGTTTTTTTGCGGGTGGCGTTGTCACCGCAAAACTGATGTTCAGCATATAAGAGTGCTGTGAGCTATGAATCCCATTACCCCAACAACGCAGGAAATGCTTCCATCCGTTACTTTCCCGATTCCGCAGGAGAAGTCTAAAAACGAAAAGGAAGCATCAAAAAAGGAATTGCAGGGAAAGGCAAATGGACCCAAACAACTTGTACTGGGGCTGATCTTTGGTACCGTGTTCGGTTTTCTGCTTCAGAAGGGTGGCGTTGCTAAGTATGACGTACTGCTGGGAGCGCTTTTTCTGACCGATTTTACGGTAATGAAGATCATGCTCACTGCGATTGCCGTTGGCATGATCGGTATTTTCTCGATGCATGCATTAGGGCTTGTTCAACTGCAAGTGAAGCCCACGCGCTATGCCGCAAACATAATCGGAGGGCTGATTTTCGGTATCGGCTTCGCATTGCTGGGCTATTGCCCGGGTACTGGCGCCGCGGCGCTGGGGCAGGGCAATTACGATGCGATTGCAGGCATCATGGGCCTGCTGGCGGGCAGTTATCTCTACGCGGAGTTGTCGGGTTACCTGGATTCGACGATTCTGAAGTGGGGCAACCGCGGCAGAATCATGCTTCCCGACCTGATGGGAGCGCGGCTTGTAATCTTCATAATTTGTTTTGTACCCTTGTTGATTCTGATTCTTTTTGGAATAGAGAAGTATTCTCCATAAGGCTGCCCCGAGCGCCAGTGGCTAGCGATGCCGCCGAAGCGATCACCGCTAGCCTGTCATAGCCGACGTGGAAGCCTGATGCCTCCCCCATGAGGACTCCGTCAGCACCGACACCTACCTGCCTTATCGTGCCTTTGGCGCACTTAATGCACCCACCGTTTACCGGTGGCACTGTGCGATAAAGCAGGATCTATCGAAAACTATTTCTCAACCGTTTGCAGTTCCCTTGCCTGAGCCATGGTTTGTGCAAGCAGATACGGTTTTTTCTTTTTCCATACCACCCGGCATAACGGATCACTGAGAAGGGTTGTTTTCTGCGCCAGATTCCTGGCCAATCCGCTTAACGCAACCACACTGATTACCGTAAAGACAATAAGAAGTATCAGCGGGAACCATTTTTTTACCAATCGTGCCTCCCTAACATAATAGCCATACCGATTTTACTTTTGCTGACCACCCTGAGCGCTCCTGCGGATATAGTTATCCTCGTTGGCAACGTTTACGTAGCTGACGTAGCCAAAATATTTCTTTTTATTTTTTCTGACCCAGGTCGCATCCGGATCGGGGCGCCGGGACTTGGTGAAGCTGGCCAATTTTGGATATTTCGTTACTATGCCGCGCGGCTTGTTGCCAACCTCGCTGGCCTCGGAGGTACCTGCGGCATCCGGATTACTAATCATGTCACGCTTGGGACGAGCGTGCGACTGCACACGCACGCTGTCAGTAGTTGCACTGGGCGAGTCCTTGACCATGAGGCCATGAGCTTGCAGTTCCGCATTCACACCAGCGAGCATTCCAGCTAACCTGCCTGATGTAATCAGGCAATTGCGAAAGCGGCACAGCGTGGTTTCATCTGGTGCATCCTCAGAGAAACCCATGCCGCAAAAATCCATGAAGTCGGCACGCACCTGGAGTGCCTCTTCAAGCTTCGGATTCGACAAATGGTGCCACTGGCCCAACAGCACTGCTTTGAACATGACCAATGGGTCTAGGAGCCTTTGTCCTCCACCCTGGTTGATCTCGCGTTTATAGACTTCCATAAGCCCGGCACGAAGCCCTTCCCAGTCGATCAACGCATGGGCTTCCATCAATACGGTGTCGCATCTTGCGTATGCTTCTTTTTTCATCGATCCCAAGTTTGTCTGCATTTGCATTTACTCCTTTTGAGATGTTCTGTTCGATTCATTCGGTGTAACCGCTCAGTTGTGCAGAGGCATCTCGATTGAAGGGGTGCTTCAGCCTTTGCATCAAGGTCTGTTTAACTGCGTGTCCAACGATGAAGCCCATGAAAAGTTCATGCAGCGAGTTGTTTACTGGGTTGTTACGCCTGCTAATGACTGCCCAGGTTGTCATTCAACCGCAGCTTGTACTTTACGTTAGTGGGCGCATCAGTCGTTTGCCGCGCAAAGACACCATGATCATCCCGCGCAAGATTCGCGGCTTTTTGCCGGTGAGCATCGGCCTCGGCCAGGCTTTGTTCCACAGCCAACTCATATCGGTTCAACAAAGCCCATGTGTGCGATTGCCGGTCTTGCGCTTGCCGGCCATAGAGATAGCCCTTTTCCTCGTAATGCTCAAGCAATTGTCTTTGCTCCTCCGCCTTTACTCGCATCTCC
>JBKJYB010000258.1:0-3388 GCA_046716045.1 Nitrosospira sp. | reverse complement strand
CAGACATGCCGAGAGTTCGCTGGTTTTTGTGTTGTAGACGAATGACTCGGCATGCTGGAAGCCGCCGCTTATCTTCTCGCATCGGCCGCTTGCGCACTCATACTGGGTGTCGGGCGTGCAATGGTATTCCTGGTATTCCTGCGCAAAACCTATCGCCGGGCTCCACCACAATACAAATAACAGCACGAATGCAAACGAAACAGCGTCCCCCCGGTTTAACGCGGCGCTGCGAAGAATCATGGTTCTGCGATGGTGAAGCCCCACTCCTCGAGCTGCGAGATAAAGGCAGGCAGATCCCTGGCCGTCGCCGGCTGCACGTGCATGAGTATATTGAACGAAGTCTTGCGCCACTGTTGCGTAAACTGTGCGTCGATATTTCTTATCTTTTCCGGGCCCAGCCCTTTCGGCGCTTTCCAATCTTCGGTATCGATATCCCAGGTGACGATGGTGAGCGACAGGTCACCGGCGACTTCGACCAGCTCCGGATCGAGGTTTCCACGAAAGCCGCCCGCACCGTACGGCGGGCGGATTTTCGTTGGCGTTGCCCCAGTAACATCGGCAACAATATTCTGGGTATCTTCAAGCTCCGACCGCACGTTTCGCTCTGTCGCCCTCGCGAGATCCGGATGGCTCCAGGAATGATTCTGGATATCATGCCCCTCGCGGACGATCATCCTCGCCGCATCGGGATACTGATTCACCTCGCTGCCGAGAACATAAAACTCCGCCTTGATTTCATTCGCCTTCAACGTTTGCAGAATGCTCTCCAGCGCACCCACTGGCGCTGGCCCGTCATCGAACGACAGGATTACCGATTTTCCGTCACCAACCATTTTCCCCCCCGGGATAAAGTGAACGATCAGACCCTAACCCAACGCCTCTCCGCGCTTGTTATGGTTTCCAAACTTGATTTCTTTTACCACTTTTCCAATATAGAACATTTTTTGGGGAGATGCAGAAAGCACAGACGAATTGCATTAAATTAAACGTAACCGGAAAATATTCCAAGAAATAACGTTGCGCCATAGGTCACCAAAAAGGAGACGGCACGCTAACGACTACTCCTTCCGCACCCGGTTTGCCCTGACAATTATTCTCAAGGAGCCAACTCACCGGTGGACAAGCGCACCTTGTTTTCTTCGGGAATAACCTTTTGCAGGCTGCCCAAATGGAAACTTATGTTCTTTTTGTCATGAAACAGTTTGCGAAAGGGATAACAGATATTGGATACATCCAGAAAACCCGTGGCCACCTGATACAGAAGCGGAGAAAAGAAATTTCAATTATTCATATCGACTAACGTGACATGAAAATCCGCCTCATCGGCCAGATGCTTCACCAGGTTTATCCCGGCAAAACCACCTCCTATGATGACAATTTCTTTTCTCATTTCTTTTACGAGAAAAAATGATTATGGGCGTTCAGGTTCAGATATCGAGACATATCTTGCCAAAGTGCCGGTTGGTTTCCTGATAGCGGAAGGCATCGACGATTTCCTCCAACTCAAAATGACGGTCAATTACTGGCCGCAATCCGGTGGCGTCAATCGCGCGAATCATATCCATCTGGTGGCGGCGGCTGCCAACGACCAACCCCTGCAGGCGCAACTGCCGTGTCAATGCCGAGAGCAGCGGCAGCGTTCCTGTCACACCGGAGAGAATGCCAATCACCGCGATGTGTCCGCCAACACGCGCCGCCACCATGGACTGTGCCAGCGTTGAGGGTCCGCCTACTTCAATGACATGATCGACCCCGCGTCCTCCTGTCAATCGGCGTACCGAATCGCCCCAGTTTTCATCTTTACGGTAGTTGATGAGGTGATCCGCACCCAGCGCTTCAAGCCGGGCGAGTTTCTCATCGCTCGACGATGTGGCAATCACCGTCGCCCCTGCTATCCTGGCGAATTGCAAAGCGAATACTGAAACGCCGCCGGTGCCCTGAACCAACACGGTCTCGCCGGGTTTCAATGCGCCGTCCACCATCAATGCCCGCCAGGCTGTCAATCCCGCGCAGGTAAGTGTCGCCGCTTCCGCGTGGCTGTAGCCCTTCGGTGCATGAGTGAATGCGGTTGCCGGCATTGTCACCTGCTGGCGCGCGAAGCCATCAATGCCGTCGCCCGGAACGGTCTCCATGCTGTCAACCTCAGGTTCGCCGTCCAGCCAGGCGGGGAAGAAAGTACTGACAACATGATCGCCTGTTGCGAAGTCAGTCACGCCGCTACCCACCGCGATGACCTCTCCCGCGCCATCCGACATGGGAATGCGAGGGACTACAGGCGCCCACATACCGCTGACCACCGCGTAATCGTGGTAGTTAAGCGAACTCGCCCGGATCCGGACCGTAATCTCGCCGGCTTTCGGCATTGATGAATCGCATGTGCCCAGCGTTACACGATCAAATCCGCCGCCTGGCTGCACATAGATTGCCTTGATAGTCATGATTTTCCTCTCTTGCAGAAATGTGAACGGGTTGAACCGTGGAGAATGTTTAGTGTATATACTCAGCCTGATCGTAAATAAATATTACCACTCCATCGGAGGGTGCGAGATCCTCGCGAGGCTTGAAGAGATCCCCTTATACGATTAGCCCAATATTAAATCACGTTTTTTTTAAAGAACGAGGAAACAAATTCATGGAGTCAAAACCCATCACCCATACAGCCAATATAATAAATTCCAGGGATCTGTTAACGCGCATCAGTTGGCTCAAGCATGAATTGAACTACCGATTTTCCGAAGAATATTCAAAGGAATTGAAAGCGCTGAATGCGTTGGAGAGAAATATCGACCCCGTTGCCTCATTCTCGACGTACAAACCCGGTGCGGACTTGATTCGCGACAGCTACTTTGAAGAATACAGAAAGGCAAGGGGGGAGCAGGATACAACAGATGTTTCCAAGGCGGCATTCAGCCCCGTCGATTTCAATGGCGTGATTTACTGGCTGCGCCAGTGAAGCGGAAGCGGCTACAAATGGGGATAAATGGGCATAATCACACGGTTCATTACCGCTCTTCCGAAGTTGTTCTCCGATCGTTGACTACAGTGTCCGGTTAAAACATCATGAATATGTAAAGAGCAAACTCTGGCGGGTTTTGAAGCAAATTATTGTATGCCTGAAACCATACTCAGTTTGACACCAATGGCAGGATGGGCGGAGCATAGCGTAACCCATCACTCGGTTATTTCCACACCTCACCAGTCTTCAATCCCGCTGCTATGCGATCATGTTTATGTGTCGTGTTGTGGTTTTGATGGGTTACAATTTTGATGGGTTGCGCTTTGCTCCACCCATCCTACCCCTGCGACATCTTGCGCCGTGACATCCCGCCCACCAGCGCCAAGCCGGCCAGCAGCAGAGCATAGGTGGCCGGCTCGGGGATAATAGCAA
>JBKJYB010000257.1:0-2503 GCA_046716045.1 Nitrosospira sp. | reverse complement strand
TGGTGGCTGCGGCGTTTCGCGAGAAAGTTTAACCAGGAGGTTAGTCTATGCTAGTCGAAGTAAAAGTTCCGGTGCTATCCGAGTCGGTGGCGGAAGCCACGCTGCTTTCCTGGCACAAGAAAGCGGGGGAGCATGTTGACCGCGACGAAAATCTGATCGATGTTGAGACTGATAAAGTCGTGTTGGAATTGCCGGCGCCCGCCACGGGAGTACTGGCCAAAATTATCAAGCACGACGGGGCAACGGTGTCGGGTGGTGAAATCATTGCCACCATAGATACCGAGGCTGCGGGGGCATCTGCCTCGCCGCCAGTGCCATCGAGTACGGAGCCTGCCCCAGCCCCTGCCCCTGCCGCAACATCAGCCCCGGCGATGATGCCCGCCGCCCGAAATATGGCGGCGCAGGTCAATCTTGGGGTCGAAGAAATTAGCTCAATCAAGGGTAGCGGGCGTGACGGTCGTATCACCAAGGAAGATGTGGCGGCACATATGAAAAATAAGCCCTCACCGTCTCCCGCAGCCCCGTTACCCCCGTCACCTTCCATAACAGCTGTGCCTGCACCTGCCGGTAATCGACCCGAGCAACGGGTGCCCATGTCGCGGTTACGGGTGCGCATCGCCGAGCGTCTCGTGCAGTCGCAATCCACTGCCGCGATACTGACCACATTCAACGAAGTCAATATGCAAGCGATCATGGACTTGCGCGCCCGCTATAAGGATAAATTCGAGAAAGAGCACGGCGTCAAGCTCGGCCTCATGTCCTTTTTTGTCAAGGCGGCGGTTGCGGCGCTGAAAAAATTCCCCATTGTCAACGCGTCGGTGGATGGAAACGATATCATCTACCATGGCTATTTCGATATTGGCATTGCCGTAAGCAGCCCGCGCGGCTTGGTGGTTCCCATCATTCGCGACGCCGATTCCTTGACGCAGGCGGGGATTGAACGGCAGATCGCCGATTTTGGCAAACGCGCCATGGATGGCAAACTAACCATTGAAGAGTTGACGGGTGGTACCTTTTCCATTACCAATGGCGGCGTATTCGGCTCGATGCTTTCCACCCCCATCATTAACCCGCCGCAAAGCGCCATTCTCGGCATTCATGCGACCAAGGACCGTCCAGTGGCCGAAAATGGCCAGGTGGTGATTCGTCCGATGACCTACCTCGCCCTATCCTACGATCACCGGATCATTGATGGGCGCGAAGCGGTACTTTCGCTGGTGGCAATGAAAGAGGCGCTGGAATATCCGATGAGTCCGTTGCTGGAAGCCTGATGCGCAGGTAACGTTGCACTTTGGCGGAACCGTTCTTATGGTTCATTTTTTATTTTTTTCATAAAGTGCCAACATGTCTCAATCTTTTGATGTAGCGGTAATCGGTGCCGGTCCCGGCGGTTATGTGGCGGCGATCCGTTGCGCCCAACTAGGACTTAATACGATTTGCATAGATGAATGGAAGAATCCACAAGGCAAGGCCAGCCTCGGCGGTACCTGTCTGAATGTCGGTTGCATTCCCTCCAAGGCGCTGCTGGAATCGTCGGAGAATTACGAACGTGCCGCGCATAAATTCGCGGCACACGGAATCAAGGTGGAAGGCCTGTCCGTGGATATTCCCATGATGATGTCGCGCAAAGATAAAATCGTCGCGAGCTTCACCGGCGGCGTTGCCATGCTGCTTAAAAAAAATAAAGTGACTTCGATGCACGGGCGTGGAACATTACTCAAGCGTGGCAAATATGATGACAACAATACGCTCTGGCAAATTGAAGTGAAAAACGGGGATAAGGTCGATACCATCGAGGCGAAACATATCATCCTCGCCACGGGTTCGACGCCACGCCAATTGCCGTTTGCACCGGTGGACAATGAGCGGATACTGGACAATGCCGGCGCATTGGCGCTGACGGAAACACCAAAACGGCTGGGCGTGATTGGTGCGGGCGTGATCGGCCTGGAAATGGGCAGCGTGTGGCGGAGACTCGGTTCGGAAGTCACCATCCTTGAAGCACTACCCGGATTCCTTGCGGCCGCTGACGAACAAGTGGCAAAAGAAGCAAAAAAAATCTTCACCAGAGAAACAGGCCTGATAATACAGACGGGTATCAAAATAAGCGGGATCAAAACCGGTGAAACCATTACGGTGGAGTATGCTGACGCTGAGGGCAAAGCGCAACAACTGGAAGTAGACAAGCTGATCGTCGCGGTCGGCCGGGTTCCCAATACCGCTGGCCTGGGTGCGGAAAATGTTGGGCTGAAAATGGATGACCGCGGTTACATTGAGGTGGACAGCAATTGCCGCACCAATCTGCCGAACATATATGCCGTGGGTGACGTGGTACGCGGACCCATGTTGGCACATAAGGCCTCCGAGGAAGGCGTCGCGGTAGCCGAAACCATCGCGGGTCAGGCTGGGCACGTGAATCTCGACACCATTCCCTGGGTGATCTATACCTCACCGGAAATTGCCTGGGTAGGCAAAACTGAACAGGAATTGAAAACAGCAGGTA